>NZ_KE384630.1:12389-20685 GCF_000426905.1 Dolichospermum circinale AWQC131C | reverse complement strand
TTATTCTTGGGTAGGGGTAATTCATGAATTACCCCAAATTCGGTTCTTTTTGCGTAAGTCCTGGTTAATTACAAATTAAAATAAATAATTGTCTGATAGCGAAGCGTGGCGTAGCCATATCAGGATGTCCAGGATTTGAGGATTTACAGGATTTAAGAAAAGTTGTGACTTGAGTAGGTATGAAAAATATGTTATTAAAATCATCCTGATTAATGTAAATATATTTAACAAATACTGGTTTAGATGGGTTAGGTTTAGTATAATGCTTACTCAGTTGATTTATAATGATGCTGTGTAAAAAAGATGCTGGTTTATGAAAATTGATACAGAAGCGATCGCTACGGTAGACAAAGTTGAATGTGAGATGATTGAAAATTAACATCCTGTAAACCCTAAAATCCTGGATATCCTGATTCAGACAAATGATTGATTATGAATGCACGTTTTCACGCCATGTAAAAATCTAAATTCTAATAGGCTTTAATTGCTCTTTTTACTTCTTTACCTGTAAATTCTGATTCAGATAAATTTATGACTCGTAGAAAAATATTATCAGAAAGTCAATCCTACACATTTCGATCTTACTTTGAAATGCCCTATGAACCTGATGAAATATTAGCAGAATTGGGCTATTCTTTAATAAGAAAACATCTTACTTTACCACGAAGCGATCGCCATTTACAAAGACTAGAAGAATTAAAACAACGAATTGAAGAATCTTTACCTTTAGTAAGTTTGAGTAGTGAAGCAGCAAGACGAGAAACCCTAGTAGCACCAACATTATTAGAAGTTGCTCGCTATTGTCAATGTCAAGTGAGAATTGAATACCCATTGTCTGTAAATAACTGGTTAAAGGGTAATTTAGATTATTTTCTCAAACATAATCCTAGTTTATTGGTAGTTGAAGCTAAAAATGATGATTTAACACGAGGTTTTACACAACTTGCTGTAGAATTAATTGCTATTTCTCAAGTAGAAGAAGGAGATGTTTTTTATGGATGTGTTACCATTGGTGATGCTTGGCGTTTTGGAATATTAGAAAAAACCAATCAGCAAATTTTTCAGGACATTTCCTTATATCGCATTCCTGATGATTTGGAATATCTAATGAGAATTTTGGTAGGAATTTTGGCATAAACTAAATTTTCTAAGTTTACCCAATAAATTTGTTAAGACTTACATTAGCTGTTGTTTATGGTGGTCATTAAATGTTTAAGTTCCACTAGGGTTTGAGTATTAGTTTCATGCAGGAAAGAGAGTTTAGGAGATATTTTGTGTAAGTCCGGTTCTAATTCAAATCTTCTAATTTAATTCTCGGATCTGCGGCTTTTAAAATTAAGTCAGCGATTAAATTACCAAGAATTAATAATACTGCACTCATGACCAAACTGGCCATGACTAAATATTGATCTTTGACTAAAACTGCTTGTAGGGTTAATTTTCCTAAACCTGGCCAGTTAAAGAAATTTTCTGTGATAAATGCACCACTTAACAAACCTGCTAATTCAAAGCCCAATAACGTAATTAATGGGTTAATAGCATTTCGCAAAGCATGGACATAAATAACGCGATTTTCTGGAAGTCCTTTAGCGCGAGCAGTTTGAATATAGTCTTGACGTAACACATCCAATAATTGACCACGCATAATGCGTTGTAAACCTGCAAAACTGGTAACACTCAAAGCAATTAATGGTAAAATCGAATGCCAAGCAATATCCAAAATTTTACCTAACCATGTTAGTTCTGCATGATCAATACTAGTCATATTACCCACGGGGAAAAGCGGGGTAGTCAGTTGAGCAAAAAAGAGCAAAAATAAGACAGTGATAAAACTAGGAATACCTTGACCAGCATAACTGACTACCTGTAAAACCTGGTCAGTAAGACGATTTTTTTTCACCGCAGCGAGAATACCCAAAGGAATAGCCACGGACCAGGTTATAATGAGGGAAGCGATCGCTAAAAATAAAGTTGCTGGTACTCGTTCCCATAACAGCGATGATACAGAACGTTGATAAACAAAACTTGTGCCAAAATCGCCTTTAGTCACAATTTGCTTTAACCAAAATCCAAACTGTTCCGGCCAGGATTTATCTAAACCAAATTGTTTGATAATTTCCTCAATCCTTTCTGGTGAAATTTTGGGATTTTGCCGCAGACTATCTACATAATTACCAGGAGATAACTTCATAATAAAAAACGACAAAGCGGACGCTAAAAAAATCGTTAATAGTGCCTGTAAAAGCCGTTTGATTATATAAATAAAGGTTTCACTAGTAACCAGCTTGATTAGCCAGTTTCGACTCGTTTCCAGGGAAATTTTTGTACTGGTCATCTCAGATTGCCATTGTCAATTATTTTTTGTTAATATTCAACTAGTGAGATAATGGGGACATCGGGCAAATTTTTCCGACCTTGTAAATCCCGTAGTTCGATAATAAACCCAAAACCGACAAGTTCGCAGTCAATTTTTTGTACTAATTTTGCCGTTGCACTTGCAGTTCCACCAGTAGCAATCAAATCATCTACAATTAAAACCTTGCTACCGGGCTGTAAAGCATCCTGATGTACTTCCAGGGTATCTGTACCATACTCTAATTGATATTCAATAGCGTGAACTGCTGCCGGTAACTTGCCTTTTTTGCGAACGGGAATAAAACCAGCACCTAATTTATAGGCCACGGGCGCACCGAAAATGAATCCCCGCGACTCCATGCCGATAATGTAGTCTACCTGAATTTCAATTTCTGAGCATTTTTGTGCTAAAAAGTCAATAGTATAACGCAATCCTTTTGGATCGCTTAATAGAGTAGTGACATCTCGAAATAAAATTCCCGGCTTAGGAAAATCTGGGATATCACGAATTAGCGATTTTAAGTCCATAATATTTGAGAAATACTGTTGTGAGGAAAAAATTTTCCTGAATATCAACAAATATCTTACTCTATAATGTCATACCCTGGATACTAGTAAAGCCGTGAAGTTAAAAGTTAAGAGCTACTGTTGTCGCAATGTATATAATTGAACTGTCATATTGCCCTCCAGCCATGGGCAGTAGTGAAAAAGTCAATAACTTGATTGGAAACCCATAAGGTATTGTATAAAATGAATGTCGCCGCTCATCTTCAACCTATAAACATAAACAACCCCCAAAATGCCCAGGGAACACATGAGGTTTTGGATACTTTACCAGATCCAGCAATCCATGGACAGGTATGTCCACGGAAAACTAGAATAGAAATAGATCTAATATTACTAGCCATTGAAGCCTTAGAACTGGGCGGTTCGGAGGCGATTTTGTCTTTAGCCGAAGAATTAGACCTGAAAGGAATTATCAAAAATCGGGTAAACTTATGGCGGATGAGAGCTTCTAACCCCATGCGAAGGGCGCATAGTCGTCGTCCTTTAGATATTTTAGAGGCTAAAGCCTTAGTGGTGATTGCTTGCTACATTGCTAGGCGCTTAACAGTTACCATCCGTCAACTGTTAACTATATACCAACAATTAGCCCAAAAGCAGATTCCCCTAGAACAAAATTTAAGATTAGCTAATTACCTAGAAAGATTTAGAGCGCATTTTAAAAGTCGGATGAATTACCGTCGTTCTGGTGTAATAGCATTAAATTCTGATGATAAATTAGATGAACTAGCTATAAACCTACTAGGAAAATTACTATTTTGTACGGGTACTGCGGGAATGCAGCGGTACTGGATTTCTCTTTTTGATGGTGAGGTGGAGTAAGTAAAAAAATGAATATCCAACGTAAATATAGTTTACCTAATTGTACCCTGCTCCTAGAAGGGTTAAGCGACATGACACGGACGGCGGGCAACCAAGGGGGGATTGCCCCTAACTTTCAAGATCTACGTCCAGAATTGTCTATACTGGTAAACGCAGAATGCTATTTATCTAGTCACACTCAACCCATAGTTGGGGGCAGGGAATTTTTTGAAAGTTTAGTTACAGCCGTCAGTAATTATGTCCAAGAGGTTTTAGCCCAAGAAGTTTTAAGTCAAGCACCGGAAAAACAGGGTCAAAAATTTAACACTCAAAGTCACCAATCAGAGTTAGTAGAATTAAAAAAAATAGACGGTAACAGTCACAGATTAATTGTGCATTCGGAAATCACACAAGACAATCTGGAAGAGAACTCCAACGAAGGAAAACCCATTGAAATTATCCTGAACACAGTCCAATTATTTGATTTAGTTGAAGCTGTAGATCAGTTTTTCGCTGATAGCCAAACTTTACCAGAATTATGCTTAGAATTACACCCAGTTGCCCAAGGTGGTGGTTCAAGTCAAATTTTCCGCAAACAAGCAATTCCAGCGACAGTAGGTGTATCTAGTCTAGCCTTGGCCGCATTGGCCTGTTTCTTGATTCCTATTCCTCAAGTCCGTCCACCGGAAGTCAAACCAGAGGAACAATCTAGCGCTACAATACCCACAACCGCACCTTCGGTAGCAACCTCTACTCCCCTGAATCCTCCTTTACCAAAAGAAGCAGCAACTCCCACAGCCACAGAAACGGCTGAACCCATTGCAACCAAAGATTTAGAAGCACTTTTAAAGAGTGTACCAGAGATCACAGATTCATCCCAGTTACGGGCATTAAATCGCCAAGTTTATAATCAAATTAATCCAGCTTGGACAAATCGCTCACAATTATCAGAGGATCTAGTTTATCGTTTAAGTGTGGCCGCTGACGGTAGTATTATCGGTTACAAATCCATCAATCGGGCTGCCAGTGACGCAATAGAAAAAACACCACTACCTAAACTGCTGTATAATCCCGCCAATGCAAAAGTTAATGAATCCATTGCTCAATTCAAAGTCGTTTTTACTCAAACAGGTGTTTTACAAATTAGTCCTTGGGGAGGATACGCTAAAACACCAGAAGTAGTCGGTGAGAAAATTACTCAAACCAATCAAGTCAAAGATCTAAATCAAAAGCTGTATAGTACAATTCGTCAAAATTGGAGTAATCGTCCCACCTTTACCAGCGACTTGAAATATCGAGTAGCAGTGAATAAAGAAGGTGTTATAGCCGACTATGAACCACTTAATCAAGTTGCTTTTGACCATTTTCGAGAAACACCTCTTCCCCAGCTATTTCAATCGCTTTATGGCTCGAATGTGGCCGCACCGAACTACAAAGAACCTCTAGCTCATTTTAGAGTAGTATTTACACCTAAAGGTGAATTAGAAGTAACTCCTTTCTCAGGATACAGATAAGTAGGGCTTGCTGAATAAGTTGTCTGTGAGGACAGGTGACAGGTGACAGGTGACAGTTTTAACTGTCTGGATATCCTCAATTTTCCAAATCCGACCAAGAAAAATGCAATTCATTTTGAGACACCATTAGCCAAAACCTGGCACTTTTTTGTGGTAAAAATCCGCGAACCCCTTTTTTAATAAATGGTTTTAGGTTTTTCGGTGCTGGGTTGTCTGTGGGGTTAATCATCCTCCTGTTACCTAAACTCTACTTAGTAATTTTACCCATATAATTACCCCAAAGTTGTGCCGCTTGGGCGCTGCTGCCATAGGTGGGAGAATTATTATCATTTCCTAGCCAAATACCGGTAACAAGTTGACGACTGGGAATAAAGCCAATAAACCAGAGATCAACATTATCATTTGTTGTTCCAGTTTTACCCGCTTCCCCTAAGCCAATAGCAGCGCTACGACCCGTACCATGAGTAATTACCCCCTGCATCAAATTAGTCATTTGTTTAGCAACTGAGGTTTTTAGGACTTTTTTATCAGCATCGGGATTTTGATCAAAGGAGTAAATAACACGACAGGTTTCTCTATTTTTGAGATCCTGACAGTCACTACTGTCCAAAATTCTACTGATAGCATGGGGAGGATTCCAGACCCCACGATTACCAATTGCCCCAAAAGCACCAGTCATTTCTAAAACATTAACTACACTTTGACCTAATACCAAACCGGGTACTTCTTCCAGATTAGACCTCACACCCAAACGCTGGGCCATGCCCACCACTTTATTCAGACCAATTTCCTTTGCTACCCGTAAGGCTATAGGATTTTCTGAAAGTGCCAAACCAGTAGCTATGTCTAAACTACCACCAGCGCCAGCCCGACAGGGTTTATAAGTAAAGCCTTGCCAACGTAGGGGATTACAGGAATAACTTGTATAAGGAGAAATACCTTTTTCTAAGGCCGCAGCGTAGGCAAAAATTTTAAAAGTAGAACCGGGTTGTCGTTGGGCTTGTACAGCGCGATTAAACTGGCTTTTTCTGTAATCAGTGCCTCCCACCATGGCCACAATACTCCCAGTTTTCGAGTTCAGAGTTACCAACCCCCCTTGAGAAAAACCAAAATTTGAGCCGGCTTGAGAAATGGACTTTTTTAACTCACTTTCGGCCTGAGCTTGAATACCTGGGTCTAATTGGGTTTCAATGATATAGTTACCTTCTCTAGCAGCGGCCGGACCGAGTTTTGATATCAGTTCTTGAAAGACATAATCATAAAAATAGGGTGCAATGGTTTTAGCTTGTGTTTCGCAGACTTTAGGATTGATTTGCACCGTCGAACGGCGGGCCCGGTTAGCTTCTGCTTGGGTAATTTTACCCATTTCCAGCATTCGTTTCACGACTCGATTTCGATAATCAGCGGCTCCGAGTTTGCGCGGACCTGTTCCACAAAAATCAAAAGCATTGGGAGCGGGTAAAATTCCTACTAAAGTCGCTGCTTCTGCTAGAGTTAATTCTTTGGCTGATTTACTGAAATAATATTTAGCAGCATCCTCAAAACCCGAAGTATCTGCACCTAAAAATACCCGGTTTAAGTAAGTTAGTAAAATATCATCTTTGCTGTAAAACGTTTCTAATTTGAGGGAGACAACAA
The DNA here is from genome assembly GCF_000426905.1 of Dolichospermum circinale AWQC131C. NCBI lineage: Bacteria > Bacillati > Cyanobacteriota > Cyanophyceae > Nostocales > Aphanizomenonaceae > Dolichospermum > Dolichospermum circinale. Next base: position 13,813 of record NZ_KE384630.1, on the reverse strand, counting down.
CTTCTTTTAATTTGCGTTCTAAAGAATCTTGACTACCGACATATTCACGGAATAAACTGCGAGCTACTTGTTGGGTAACTGTACTCGCTCCTTGTTGAAAATCACCGCTACGACTGTTAATAAATACGGCTCGCAACACACCCAAAGGATCTACACCAAAGTGCCAATAATAACGACTATCCTCGGAAGCGACAACAGCAGCAGGTAAATAGGGTCCAAAGTCGGATAAGTTTTTTAAATCTACGTGAGCGATATTCCGGGGTTCACGGAGTGGGGTTGAACCATCACGAGCATAGACAACCACAGGGGCCCGTGTGGCTGTAGGTAAAGGTCTAACGGAAAATTTTAGCCATTCCACACCTATAGCTAAGGCTGTCAGGGCGGTAATACCAAGAACACCATAAGCCGTCCAAGTAGCGGCTTGGACATAATGGGATGGTGGATCACTGTATTCCAGACGTACAGAAGCGGCTAATGCGGGGGGACCCAAGGTAATCACATCACCATGACGCATTTCCAGGGCATTTATCCGTCTTTTGCCAAGATATATGCCATTGGTGGAGTTTTCATCCTTGATGGTGAAAATGGGGGTGTTTTGGGTAGAATCCCGCGACAGTGAGAGATGAATTTGGCTGACAACTGGGTTACGGACGACGATATCACAGGATTTAGAACTACGTCCCAGAATATAGCGATCGCCTAATAATGGATATTCTAAGGTTTGATTGACTCCGGCATCATGAACTAATAGTTTTGGTACTTTGGCATTGGGTTTGAGCGCCAATTTGGAAAAATCAACTCTAGCTTGAATGGTATTTACTGCTTGAGTCAGTTGACCAAGTAGAGTTTTTGGCTTTTGAGGAGATTGGGGTGAACTCATAAACACATAAACAATTTTAATGGCTTGGTGTTTTTTGCCATGAGGCAATTAACAGACAGACAATTCCTACACTAATAAAAGAATCGGCCATATTAAATACGGCAAAATCAATTAACCGAAAATCGAGGAAGTCAACGACGTACCCCAATCTAAATCTATCAATACCATTGCCTATTGCTCCTCCTAAAATCAAACCATAACCCAGTTGATCCCACCAACTTAACAATGGTCCAAATAGCGCAATGGTGATCAATATTAAACTTACACCTAAAGATAGCCAGCGTAACCACTCTACTTTGCCACTTAACAAACTAAAAGCTGCTCCTGTGTTGGTAACATAAGTGAAATGAAATATATTCCGTAGTAATGGCAGTGTTTGTCCTAATTTAAAGGTTTGTACTACCCAGTATTTTGTTAGTTGATCTAATAAGAATGCCGTAGAAGCAGCAATCCAGAAGTAGCGGTTTTTTATACCCATAATAAATTTTTTGGTTGTCAGTTGTCCGTTGTCCGTTGTCACTGGTCGGTGATCAGTTGTTTTTTC
>NZ_KE384630.1:0-12308 GCF_000426905.1 Dolichospermum circinale AWQC131C | reverse complement strand
AGCTCCACACTTGAGGGTGGAGTTAATCCAAAATCCAAAATCGTAAATCCAAAATCAATTGACCAATGACGTAGGGTAAACACGGGGGAGATTGGGGCAACCACGGGGGGATTGCCCCTACTAATAAAACATTATATGTCGTAGGACGTAAGCTACTATGGTGACAGCACAAACAACTACTAGTTGCCCTGGTAGTGCAAAGCAAGAGTATTTTAGAATAGCTTGCATCAGAGATAGATTTTCTGCTGCTTTCCCAGGTAAAATATAACTGATAATTAAATAAGCAATACCGCAAATGTGAATAGTGAGTAAGCCACAAATACAACTAAAAGCGAGACTTTCTAGTCGGGGTCTAGCTTTAAAAGCTAAATAACCACAAATCCAAGCTCCAGGAATAAAACCCAATAAATACCCAAACTGGGATAGTTTAACATAACCGATACCGCCTCCTTCGGCAAATACTGGTAATAAAGTTAATCCCATGACTAAATAGGCAATTTGCGAAAGCGCCCCAGAATTTTGACCTCCCAAACAACCTACCAGCAGCACTGCACCAATTTGATAACTGACACCTAATGAAAGGGTTTGAATTCCGTGCTGACTCCAATTCCAGGGAGAGGTAATACCATAAGCTTCTAGAAAAGTACCACCCATGGTCAGGAGCAAGCCTATCATAGACCATAGTAGTTGATTCGATGCAGCAAACATTTATTCGGTGATAGGGTTGATTGACATGAGGGGAATAAATAGATTTTTTTGTTTCTTAACCGATGGTTTACCTTTTAGTGGTATGTTGGTAACGTTTATCTAAAACTTAACGAAAATTAACCCTAATGCTATTACCTTCGGGCGAAATTAAAAATCATCGCTTTGCAGTTTCAATATCTATATTAGCACTAGCGATCGGTCTATCTGCTTGCGGCCAAAACTCGTCAGAAAATAACAAAACTTCCAGTTCTAGGAAACTAGATTTAGGGGGTAATGTGGAGTTAACGGGTGCGGGCGCTTCTTTTCCTTCACCACTGTATCAAACTTGGTTTGCGGAATTAAATAAAAAATATCCCAATTTAAAAGTTAATTATCAGTCAGTTGGTAGCGGTGCTGGTGTTGAACAGTTTACTAAAGGAACAGTAGATTTTGGTGCTAGTGATGTTGCCATGAAGGATGAAGAAATTAAGAAAATACCCGCAGATAAAGGTGTAATATTATTACCTGTTACTGCTGGGAGTATTGTCCTCGCTTATAATTTACCGGATGTTCCTGAACTCAAACTACCACGGGCAGTTTATACTGATATTTTACTAGGTAAAATCAAATCTTGGAATGATCCAGCGATCGCTAAAGCCAATCCTGGTGCTAAATTACCAAAGGAGGCAATTAAAGTCATTTATCGTGCTGACGGTAGCGGTACTACAGGTGTGTTTACAAAACATCTTAGCGCCATTAGTCCAGAATGGAAAACTAAAGTAGGTGACGGGAAAAGTGTAAAATGGCCTGTAGGCATTGGCGCGAAAGGAAATGAAGGTGTTACTGCTCAAATTCTCCAAACTCCTGCTTCCATTGGTTATGTTGAATACAGCTACGCTAAGGAAGGTAATCTCAAATTTGCATCTTTGGAAAATAAAGCTAAACAGTTTGTTTCCGCTTCTGAGAAGTCAGCATCGAAAACTTTAGCATCTGTGAATTTACCAGAGAATCTTCGTGCTTTTATTTCTGACCCAGAAGGTACAGATTCTTACCCAATTGTTACTTACACTTGGATTTTGGCACATAAAAAATATACTGATGCTAATAAAGCTAAAGCCGTAGAAGCAACTATTGAGTATGCTTTAACAGATGGACAAAAGTTAGCGGCCGAATTGGGATATGTTCCTTTACCAGCAAATGTAATTGCCAAAGTGGCGGCAGCAGCTGATAAAATTAGTCCTGACTATAAAATTTCTGTTGGTGCTAATTCTCAACCTAGCAAGTAAACAAAAACTAAATTTACCATAGTTGATTTTCGGCATGATTCCTAATTTAAGTCTGAAAATATTGAGTTTTTGACTAGACTGTGTTGATTCTTAGGAGACTGGTTTTTCAGTATTATTCCTGATTTAACTTTTATAATCCGTATTCATGGCTACAAAATTTCTAGAAACGGCCTTGGCAGCAAAAAAACGCTCTGAAATGGACAGAAATCTAGATCGGAGCTTTATTTGGTTAACTCGAATTTTTGCTCTGGCCATTGCTGCTACTTTATTATGGATTGCTTTACAAGTTGCTATTGCTGCTTGGCCTGCTATCCAACAATTTGGAATTAATTTCCTAGTTGCCAGTAATTGGAATCCTGTGAATAATGACTATGGGGTGTTACCTGCTATTTATGGAACTCTGATGAGTTCTTTGATTGGACTAATTTTAGCAGTTCCTATTGGTGTGGGAACAGCAATTTTATTGAGTGAGGATTTTCTCCCTTCTGAGCTACGATTAGTATTAGTATTTTTAGTAGAATTGCTGGCCGCTATTCCTAGTGTTATTTATGGAGTCTGGGGAATTTTTGTTTTAATTCCAATTTTAACTAATTTGGGTAAATGGCTGCATAATTATCTCGGTTGGCTACCCATTTTTAGCTCGTCTCCTACGGGACCTGGAATGTTACCAGCAGGAATAATCTTAGCAATTATGACTTTACCAATCATTACTGCTATTTCTCGTGATGCTTTGATTTCTGTACCTTCTAGTTTACGTCAAGCGGCGCTAGGAATTGGTGCAACCCGTTGGGAAACCATTTTTCAAGTTATTATCCCTGCGGCTTTTTCTGGTATTGTCGGTGCAGTAATGTTGGCTCTGGGTAGAGCAATGGGTGAAACAATGGCTGTGACAATGTTAATCGGTAATGCCAATAATATCAATATCTCTCTGTTAGCACCATCTAATACTATCTCTTCTCTACTGGCAAATCAGTTTGCTGAAGCTAGTGGTTTACAAGTTTCCGCTTTAATGTATGCAGCTTTAGTTCTATTTATATTGACGCTAATAGTCAATATTCTGGCAGAGTTTATTGTGACGCGGGTACAAAGACTATAAATTTAATATTCAATACTCAATATTCAGATCCCCGACTTCTTCAAGAAGTTGGGAATATATCTGGAATCTGTCTTGTACAATACAGTAATAGGTTAGATTATGACTTCTTCTTTTCCACAAAGAAGCCTGACTCGTTCCCCTTTGTCTTCCCGGACATTATTTAATACGGTGATGACTGTATTAGCTTTTATCTGTGGAATACTGGCGCTTGTTCCTTTGTTAGCAGTGCTTTATTATGTAATAATTAGAGGGTTTAGTAGTTTAAATTTAAATGTTTTCACTGAATTGCCTCCGACTCCCTTTGCTAAAAATGGCGGATTTGGTAATGCCGTTTTGGGAACACTCTTGATGGTAAGTATTGGAGCTATAATTAGTATTCCCTTTGGTGTATTGGCAGCAATTTATTTAACTGAGTTTAGTTCTCAAAAAGTTGCTAGGTGGATACGTTTTGCCACTAATGTCCTGAGTGGTGTTCCCTCGATTATTGCTGGGGTATTTGCCTATGGAATTGTGGTTTTGTCCTTAGTTAAGCTGAATTTAGGCTCTTACTCAGCCTTGGGAGGTGGATTTGCTTTAGCAATTTTGATGCTACCTATTATTGTCAGAACTACTGATGAGGCCTTGCAGTTAGTACCGCAAGACCTACGTCAAGCGTCCGTAGGACTAGGTGCAACTAATTTCCAAACTGTGACACAAGTAGTATTACCTGCTGCTTTACCTGCTATTGTAACTGGTTCTACCTTAGCTATAGCTCGCGCTGCTGGAGAAACAGCGCCATTGATATTCACGGCTCTTTTCTCTTCTTTTTGGCCAGATAGCATTCTCAAACCTACTGCTTCTCTGGCAGTGCTAGTATATAACTTTGCTACTTCTCCTTACCAAAGTTGGCAATCTTTAGCTTGGGCAGCTTCTTTAATACTACTATTAATGGTGTTGACTACTAGTATTATTGCCCGTTGGGTGACTAGAAAAAAGATTTAAACTCATCTCGAACAACTTCCTAATCAAGTATTTATGGTAACACAAATTAGCACTATGAACGGGACAAAATCGGTTTTAAGCACAGAAAACCTGAATATTTATTATGGCAACTTCTTGGCTGTACAAAATGTTTGGCTAGATATTCCTAAAAATCAGGTAACGGCCTTTATTGGACCTTCTGGATGTGGCAAAAGTACATTGTTGCGATGTTATAATCGTCTAAATGATTTAATTGAATCATTTCGAGCCGAAGGTAAGATTTATTTCTATGATCAAAATCTCTATGCACCGAATATTGACCCTGTAGAGGTGCGGAGACGCATTGGTATGGTGTTTCAAAGACCAAATCCATTTCCTAAGTCAATTTACGAAAATATTGCCTTTGGTGCGAGAATTAATGGCTATAGGGGTGATATGAATGAATTGGTAGAACGGAGTTTGCGACAAGCGGCTTTATGGGACGAAGTTAAGGATAAATTGCGACAAAGTGGTTTATCCTTGTCTGGTGGACAACAACAACGTTTATGTATTGCTAGAGCGATCGCAGTGCAACCAGAAGTTATACTTATGGATGAACCATGTTCTGCACTTGACCCTATTTCTACTGCACGGGTTGAAGAACTGATTCACGAACTCAAGGAACAATATACCATTGTTATTGTTACCCACAATATGCAGCAAGCAGCACGGGTTTCTGATCAAACAGCGTTTTTTAACGTCAAAGCTTCTGAAAAAGGTGGTCGCACAGGTTATTTAGTGGAATATGAAGCTACAGAGTTAATTTTCAATCATCCACAACAAGAAGATACAAAAGCCTATATTAGTGGTAGATTTGGTTAGTGCTAGATTTGGCTTGACTGAGTGAACATATAAATTATGTTTCGTTCAATACTTTTAATTTAGCAATGATCTAGATTTGATGAATGGGTGAGGAGGGAATCGAACCCGCAACCAATTGATTAAGAGTCAACTGCTCTACCGTTGAGCTACTCACCCGCTGATAAAATCATCATATCAGACTTTTGACTTTCGCGCTAGTGTTGCAGCTAAAAAACTGGCAGCAACGGAAATTGTATGATGAAAGCGGTTTGACTGTCAGCACTGGCAAGCAGCTAGTAACATAACTGATATAGAAACTTGTTTTAATAGTATTATTTGGTTTCAAGCTACTGTTCAAAAGGGTAGGTTGATTTTAGGTTTCCATACCACAAAACTTTAATGCTGTCTAATTTGGCTGGTGCGGTGGAGAAAGGTAAGTTGGTAATTCCTTATGATGAGCAGGACAGGTTAAAGCAACTCAAGACTGAGTTGAGATTTTATAAACTGGATGATAAAGGACTGGCTACTGATTGTGTGATGGCTTTGGCTTTGGCTGCTTACGGTTGGAAGAGAAGAGATAGCAGTGATATTTATGGTGATGATTTGTGGGGTGAGCAGGTGGAGGAAGTTCCTGAGTTGTCAATGTTGAGGGCTGCATAGGGTGAGAGTTTTATTGGATTTATCTCATTCTGTTCTTAACAATTATCTAAAAATAAGTTTCATCTGCGTTTTTCCTCATTTTTGGTAGTGGTATTTGTGTACATTCAAAGATATATTCTTTAAATTCACTAGCAGTCATTAAATTATGATAACCAGAATACGCATTTTTGCTTGAACTCAAGTTATAAGGAGAGAATTTGCAAAATATTACAAATGAACCCATCATATACCGGAATACAATTCTAGCCGTCTCTGGCAATGGATTGTTTTGATAGCATCCAGCATCCCAAACACTGCGTTCAACATATAAATTTGGCGTTATTTCTGTTAATTCTTCACATTGAATGGCTTTATCATCATAAACATTGCTAGGGCTTAAATAATTTGTTTCTATTCTGAAATAAGACCATTTGTAGTTATTATTAAATCCTTCAAATATTAAATGTTTAGGGTTGATAATATATGTTGCACCACCGCTACTAAATTCAATACAATTTTCTTCAGAAGATTTTTTTGCTTTTACTAAATCTACGCCTCCTCCTCCTGGTAAAAATAGATGATTAACCTCAGAACACTTACTTAATTGATTAAGAATCAATGCGATATCTTCTTTTTCTTCCCACAAACAATTATTAGGAATAGATATAGGAAATATATCTTTTAACAAGTTTTCCCATTGAATTAATCCATTTTTTATTAAAAATTTTCTATCCATATTGTTTGAGTATTAAATAGTATTCCTTACTGTTCAGAAATATTATACCATAATCAATACTGTTGTCAAATTAAGATGGTGACTTGATGATATTTTGTGAAAATTATAGAAACAGTTATTTCCTTAGTTTTCAGGTATCAAGGCTGCTTAGGGTAATGTTAAGATTTATGTACTTTTTATAGTGAGATTTTACTTACTAACGTAGGTATCATAAGATTACATCTATTTTTGAATTACTACCGTTGTTCCTACATTAGCCCAATTAAATAACCATTTAGCTTTATTGGGTGTCAGATTAACACAACCATGGCTTATCGGTGTACCAAACTTCTTGTGCCAATATGCTCCATGAATAGCATAGCCACCTTGATAATACATAGCATAGGGAACATTAGCAATATCATATCCCCTACCACGCATTCGAGTTTTCTTAAACTTGCTTTGAATCTTAAATATACCAATGCGGGTAGGTGTGGATGGTTTTCCCGAAGAAATAGTTGCTTTATATACAAGTTTCTTTCCTTCCCACGCAATCAGATTTTGTTGGGAAAGATCAATTTGAATCCAACGCTGATCAGATTTTTTCAGTTTTTGAACAATTGTAGGAACTTTCTGTGGTGGAGATTTTGCCCACATTTTGTTATCAGTATAATTCACTATGGTAGTATAAGCTACGGTACTCACCAATAACATTTTTAATAAATGTATCCGATGAAAATAAATCAAACCTTTCATAGTGAATACCCTGATAGTAAATTGGCTAAAATTCATGCAAAAACTTTGATTCTAATTCAGTCTATTTGTGCTGATTTTACCACTAATTTAACTTCTGGATGAGTGCTTTTGCTTGTTCGGTAATTCCGGTCCAATTTTCCTCTAATATCCATTTTTTTGGGAATAATTCCCCACTTAACCCTACAGCTATTGCCCCAACCTTTAAAAAATCTTCAGCATTTTCTAAGGTTACACCCCCCGTAGGAATTAAGGGAATATGCCCCAGGGGACCTTGTAGACTTTTGATGTAATTAGTTCCTCCCACTGCTTGGACGGGAAACACTTTCACACAAGTAGCACCATAATTCCAAGCGGTAATAATTTCCGTCGGTGTCAATGCACCAGGAATTATTGGTATATTTGCGGCTACTGCGGTTTTAATCATGACGGGATCAGTATGGGGACTAAAGAGAAATTGACACCCACAAGCGATCGCTTCTTGTAATTGCTGGACGTTAAATAAAGTACCAGTACCAATCAGACAGCCTGGTAATTCAGTGCGGAGTTGGGAAATTAACTCTGGTGCCTGATCACTGTTCCAGGTAATTTCAATGAGTCTCATACCCCCAGATGCCACCGCTAAAGCCATTTTTTTACCCCAGTCCATTTTTGGAGCGCGAACTACAGCGATCGCTCGGTGTATTTTTAATTCTGATAACCAAATTTGATTAAGCATTTTCACTAATACATGGTAGTAAATAAAGATATTCCTCTTTCTGTAATTTAAAATTCATGAATTTGATGAGCAGTAAGTAAAAAGTCTCATTAATGGTAAAATAACTAAAGTAGCATGAATAAATAAGTTTAATTGACAATGAATCGCATTTTTTGGATTACTGCTTTAATTGCCTTTATTAACTCCTTGAGTTTTACAATTTTAATCCCCATTATTTATCTTTATGGTAAACAATTTGGTTTAAATGATTTCCAAACTAGTTTATTGTTTTCTACCTACTCCATTGCTCAATTTTTTGCCACTCCTGTAATCGGTAAACTTTCTGATAGATTTGGACGTAAACCATTATTAATAATTAGTCTAGCAGGAACAGTAATTGCTAACACCATAGCCGGTACTGCCACAACAGCAATCTTACTATTTTTCGCCAGATTTTTAGATGGGATTACCGGGGGAAATGTTGCCGTTGCCCAAGCGGTTATTTCTGATGTCACCATGCAAAAAAATCGCGCTCAAGCCTTTGGAATTTATGGTGCAGCCATGGGATTAGGCTTTATTATCGGTCCGGTTATTAGTTTATTAGCACAGCAAATTTCTTTAGGAACGGCATTTTTAGTCTCTGGTGCAGTTGCTATGATAGCCATGTTAATGACCATATTCTTGTTACCAGAAACTTTAGAAAACAAATCTCCAAAGTTTAGTAATATTTGGGATTTAGGATTGGAAAATTTAATTAAAGGGTTTGCTATGCCAGGAGTTGGCATTTTACTATTAATTAACTTTTTGACTGGGACAACATTTACCATGTTTACCTATGCCTTTCAACCCTATTTTATTCAAGTTCTACATCAAAATAATCAATCTTTAACTCTCCTATTTCTAGTATTTGGCACTTTAGCAGTAATTATGCAAACTTGGGGAATATCGGTTCTCCGTCCTAAATTTAATGTCGTCAAGATATTATTTTTAGGTTTATTCGTTCGCAGTTTATCATTTCTCTTAATGCCCCTTTGGCCTAGTATCACCTATTTTGTCATAATTAGCATATTATTTGCCTTGTTTAATGCCCTCGTCCAACCTATGATTAGTACATTAATTTCTCTTAATGCTAAACCACAAGATCAGGGAACTGTTTTAGGATTAAACGCATCTTATTTAAGTATTTCTAATGGTATTGGTCCAGTGATAGCCGGTTTAATGGTTAAACAATCCCAACCAGTGACCTATGGCTATCCTTTATACATAGCAGGTATTTTGACATTTCTGGTTTTAGCCTTGGCAATAGCTACACGCAAAAGATACAACACTGCTATTTAATGATTAAAATATAATCTTTTAACCAAATTAAAGCAGGATTTAATGAAATTAGATGTTAAATAACCTTAAATAATCGTCAACCAAAATTTATTCATATCCTGAAAAACACTGGAAAATGTTACTTCTTGGAGTATCTTGTCAAGAATAGTACCTTCGTGTAATATAAAATATTGGTTGTGAAAATAATTTTTACAATGAGTTTCCTCTCTCGTCAACTCAACATTCCCACAATAACTACAACTACACTGGGTAAAAATATGCTGTTTTTTTTGAAGTTCATTGATTATTTATTAGCCGCAGTTGCGATCGCATCATTTGCTATTATTTATTTTGATTCTAGCAATCAAGATCATGTAATTGCTGCCTCCGTTGCTTTAACTCTTGCTATTGGTTTGTTTATCTTCAATAGACAATCAGTAAATAGCGCCAAAAAGAAAGCAGAAAAAAATCAAATGTCAAAAAAAGCTAAACTTTATACCTCTTTGTTAAGTAAAAATACTCAAATAGACCATAACACAGTTTTGCCAGCACGAGCTAAAGCTTTAGAATATGCTCAAGACTTGATTGATGATTATAAGAGTTCTAGAGACCTTAACAGAACTTTATACTACGTTTTGCAAATTTCCACGGTTATTTTATCAGGTGTGACACCAATTTTAGTTCTAGTTGATAAACTGGAAGCAGGACAGGCGTGGTTAAAATGGCTACCTGTTATCTGTCCAGCAGTTGCTTCCATTGTGGCCAGTGTCGTTACATCATTTCCCTTTGAAAAAAATTGGATGGCTGCCAGCACAGCGGTGGAATTGTTAGAATCTGAACAGGAAAAGTTTATTTTAGGAATCACTCCAGCCTATCGTTGTTATGATATTCCAGAAGAAGATAAACAACAACAAAAAATTAGTCAAGCTGTAGAACTATTTATTAATCAAGTAAATAGTATTCACTTGCCGCAAGTACAACAAAAAACTGATTCAGACTCCGCAAATACAGAAAAACAAGACTCACCAAAACCTGAAGAAGCAACTACAGAACAAAAAGTAACCCCCTAGTCGGAACTAATTGGGTGCAGAATCTGCACCCGTTTGTATAAATTTAAATAGCCGATCTGTCAATTCTGGTGATACAACCTCACAGCACTTAGCAGACATTTAACACAGAAAAAATTTAACAAGAATTAACGTTTCACGGAATTTACAGCAGTCAACCAGGAATTTTGAGGAAAAGATCCACAATGCCTTAAAATTTGACACTGGGAGCAAAAATATCTACTGCCCCTCTTCACTGTTAATATAGGAGTCTTGTTGTGGATTTATCTCTTATTCCTGCCCAACCCAAACCAGGTGTACTTAACGTCTTAATTGAAATTGCTGGTGGGAGTAAAAATAAATATGAATACGATAAGGATTTACAAGCATTTGCCTTAGATCGCGTTCTCTATTCTTCGGTAAAGTATCCTTATGACTATGGTTTTATCCCTAACACCTTAGCTGACGATGGCGATCCTTTAGATGGCATGGTGATCATGGATGAGCCAACTTTCCCCGGTTGCATCATTGCTGCTAGACCAATTGGTTTTTTAGAAATGATTGACGGTGGTGATCGTGATGAAAAAATTCTTTGTGTTCCCGCCAAAGATCCACGCTATGCTCATGTAAAGTCCCTCAAAGATGTATCCCCCCACAAATTAGAGGAAATTGCGGAATTTTTCCGTAGTTATAAGAATTTGGAAAAAAAGGTAACACAAATTCTCGGTTGGCAAGATGTGGAAAAAGTAGCTCCTTTAGTAGAAAAGTTTATTAAGGCCGCTCAAGGATAATAAACATCTCCAGTAAAGATTGTAGAGAAGTTCCATGGAACTTCTCTACAAGGGTTCTAAAAAATGCACATTTAATTTTCACTAGATGTCTAGTGGTAATATCAATTACTAATTACCCGCTAAATCAATAATTGTGGAATCATTAATCACAAATACTGATCTAAGTTGGAAAAATCTTCCTGGTTGCAAAAAAAATTTTTAATCCCAATGCAGCGTACTTTCTTGTTAGCAAAAATTCATAACTGTACCCTCACAGGAGCAAATGTTAATTATGTGGGTAGTATCAGCATTGACGAAATTCTCTTAGAAAAAGCTGGTATCTTTCCCTATGAGCAAGTACAAGTAGTGAACATCGCTAATGGTGAGCGTTTTACTACTTATGCTATACCTGCGGTAGCTAATTCAGGAGCTATAGAATTAAATGGGGCAGCGGCTCGCTTAGGTGTAGTAGGCGATCGCTTGATCATTATGACTTACGGCCAGTTTACTTTGGAAGAGTTAAAATGTTACTCTCCTACCGTTGTGATTGTGGATGCAAAAAACCAGTTGTTAGAAGTGCGAAATTATGCTGCTGGGGAAGCAAAGGAAGAGGTGTAAGTTCTGTTGTTATTTGAGGTAGTGTGTAAACCATTCCCTTGCTAAATGTGCTACAGCCGCCAATTTACCTGGTTCTGCAAATAAATGTGTAGCCCCAGGAACAATCTCCAACCGTTTGATTGAGTGTAACTGTGCCATTGCATCCTCATTAATCGCTATTACAGGCAGATCATCACCACCAACAATCAACAATGTTGGCGCTTTCACTTCAGGTAATGCTGAACCAGCTAGGTCAGGTCGTCCACCACGGGAAACAATAGCTTTCACAACTTCCCCCCGTTTTGCAGCAGCCACAAGAGCCGCACCCGCACCCGTACTAGCACCAAAGTAACCTATCTTGAGTTGTTGGGTATCTGGGTTCTGTAGTAGCCAGTCCGTAGCTCCAACTAAGCGAGATGCTAACAAACCAATATCAAAGCGTAAATGTCTTGTCCGCAGGTCAATTTCTTCCTCTTCCAGAGTCAGCAAATCAAGTAATAAAGTTGCCAGTCCTGCTTGTTGTAATACCTCGGCAACATAACGATTACGGGGACTGTAACGACTGCTACCACTGCCATGGGCAAATAAAACTATACCGATAGCACTATGGGGGATCACCAAATTACCCTCTAGGTTCACATCATCTGTTATCAATGATACCAGTTGTTCCTGGGGGTTCTGTATGAATGTTCTATCCATAACCAATAAATCAAGAATTACTTGTGCTATTAACCCGATAATTCCTTTTTAATAATTCCCATAATTCTATACATCCATCTTTAATCAGGTGACAGGTTATGGGTCACAGGTGATAGGTGACAGGTGACAGGGAACAGCCAAATAGTAGGGTGTGTTAGCGACAGCGTAACGCACCATTGGTTATTGACATAATCATAAAATCCCTA
>NZ_KE384629.1:15257-31471 GCF_000426905.1 Dolichospermum circinale AWQC131C | reverse complement strand
TTTTTTCCTCAATATGGGCTGCAACTATTTTTTCTCGGATATCCACTGAATATGCTTTCATGATAGTATTATCTTTATTATTACTAACTGTACCTCATAACTTCGGAAACTGCTGTAATTTCTGGAGATGTCTATTAGTTAAAACTGAATGATAACATTATTTTGTATAAACAATACCTGAGATTTCAGTGCCGAATTTAGGTGTTATTAGCCGTCTATGAGATAAAACCCCTAAAGCCTAAAACCATGTATTTTCCTAGACACATAAAATATCAAATTTGAGAATGAAACAGCCCTGGGGTGCGGTACAAATAAACAGGGCGCTGTGCGCCATTACTTGCAGTATTGGTATAGGAATCATTGTTTGGGGGTGTAATGCAAATAACCTCCAGCCTCAAAATCAGACATGGAAGATATATAAGAATCCTCGTTATGGTTTTGAGTTTCCCTACCCCCATACTTGGCAAGAATTAAGAAACCCAGACAACAGTGATGGAGTTGTATTAGTTTTACCAAACAAGGACAACGTAGAAATTCGCTCTTATGCCAGTAAGCCCGTATTAGGATTTTCACCCAAAACTCAAGAACAAGTATATAATTTTCGGACTAATCAAGGGGTTTTTAGCGTCCTGACGGTAGAAGTTAAGGAAAAGGTGACTGTAATTAAGTTGACCATTACTCAAGCAGAATTGGAATATTCCTGGCAAGGACAAAGCGATAGTCAAGACTTTCAAAATTATTATCGCTTGTTTTACCATATTGCTCAAGAGTATAAAATTAGTCAGTAGTTAGTTGTCAGTTGTCAGTTGTCAGTTGTCCGTAGTTAGGTAAGCAGTAGGAATTATTTTCTATTTTTAATTTTTAATTATTTTTTTATTTTTAATTGATTACTGTCTTAGGGAGAATTTAATGATGAAGAGGGGACATAAACCTGATAGATTTAGCTATCAGCGAGTAAAAACTGGTAAAGATGAAAGTCCTGGTTATTGGTGGTGATGGGTATTGTGGTTGGGCAACCGCGCTTTACCTTTCTAATCGAGGTTATGAGGTTGGCATTTTAGATAGTTTGGTGCGACGACACTGGGATAATGAACTGGGTGTAGAAACCCTGACCCCAATTGCACCAATTCAACAGCGTCTCCAGCGATGGCAAGATTTGACTAGTAAGTCTATTGATCTGTTTATCGGCGATATTACTAATTACGAGTTTCTGCATAAGGCCTTACATCAATTTCAGCCGACAGCAATCGTGCATTTTGGTGAACAGCGTTCAGCACCATTTTCCATGATTGACCGTGAACACGCTGTTCTCACCCAGGTCAATAATGTAGTGGGAACATTGAACTTACTGTATATCATGCGGGAAGATTTCCCAGATTGTCATTTGGTGAAATTGGGAACAATGGGTGAGTATGGAACTCCTAACATTGACATTGAAGAAGGATACATCACGATTGAACACAACGGCCGTAAGGATACTTTGCCCTATCCCAAGCAGCCCGGTTCAATGTATCACTTGAGTAAAGTCCATGATAGCCATAATATCCATTTTGCTTGTCGGATTTGGGGGTTAAGGGCTACAGACTTAAATCAAGGTATAGTTTACGGTGTCTTAACCGACGAAACGGGGATGGATGAACTGTTAATTAACCGCCTGGATTATGATGGTGTATTTGGTACAGCACTGAACCGCTTCTGTATTCAAGCTACCGTAGGACATCCCCTCACCGTCTACGGTAAAGGTGGACAAACTCGCGGCTTCTTGGATATTCGGGATACGGTACGATGTATTGAATTAGCTATTGCCAATCCTGCTGAACCGGGAGAATTTCGTGTGTTTAACCAATTTACTGAACTATTTAGTGTCGGTGATTTGGCAATGATGGTGAAAAAAGCCGGTAACGCTATGGGGTTAAATGTGGATATTAACCACATAGATAATCCTAGAGTGGAAAAGGAAGAACACTATTTCAATGCGAAAAATACCAAACTCTTGGATTTGGGTTTACAACCTCACCTCCTCTCGGATTCTCTACTTGATTCTCTATTAAACTTTGCCGTCAAGTATCAGAACCGAGTTGATCACAAACAAATTCTTCCCAAGGTTTCTTGGCATCGAAAATAGGTGACAGGTGCTACGCCACGGGGACAGGTGACTACAGAGAGAGAAGTTTCTATGGTTCTTTCTCCTGACTCCTGAACTCCTGGCTCCTGACTCCTGAACTCCTGACTCCTGACTCCTGAACTCCTGCTGTCTGGTTTTTTATGCGAATTGCTCTATTTACAGAAACCTTTTTGCCAAAAGTTGACGGCATTGTGACACGCCTCCGTCATACTGTTGACCATTTACAACGTCATGGAAATCAAGTTTTGGTATTTGCCCCTGAAGGTGGAATAACTGAACATAAAGGTGCGAAAGTTTACGGGGTTAGTGGCTTTCCTTTACCGCTATATCCAGAGTTAAAAATGGCACTCCCTCGCCCTGCTATTGGTCAGGCTCTAGAAGAATTTAAACCAGATATTATTCATGTTGTTAATCCCGCAGTTCTAGGATTATCAGGGATTTTTTATAGTAAAATTCTGAAAATTCCCTTGGTGGCTTCTTATCATACTCACTTGCCACAATATCTGCAACATTACGGTTTAGGAATGTTAGAAGGATTACTATGGGAGTTACTAAAAGTCGGACATAATCAAGCAGCATTAAACCTGTGTACTTCCACGGCCATGATGACGGAACTTACCGAACATGGAATTGAAAGGGTAGATTTGTGGCAACGGGGGGTAGATACTGAGTTATTTTCTCCTGATTTAGCTAGTCACAAAATGCGATCGCATCTTTCCCAAAATCATCCAGATAGCCCCCTATTATTGTATGTTGGTCGTCTTTCAGCAGAAAAGGAAATTGAACGCATTAAACCGATTTTAGAAGCCATTCCTGATGCTAGATTAGCATTAGTGGGAGATGGTCCCCACCGCCAAGCTTTACAAAAACACTTTGCTGGCACAAATACTTATTTTGTCGGCTATTTGATGGGTAAAGAATTAGGCTCTGCTTTTGCCAGTGCTGATGCTTTTATTTTCCCTTCCCGTACAGAAACACTGGGGTTAGTGTTGCTAGAAGCCATGGCCTCCGGTTGTCCAGTCGTAGCTGCCCGTTCTGGAGGTATACCTGATATTGTCACAGATGGTGTAAATGGATATCTTTTTGATCCCCAGGCTGATATTCAAGAGGCGATTAATGCTACTGTAAATTTGTTAAAACAACGACAGGAAATAAATATTATCCGTAAAAATGCCCGTGCCGAAGCGGAGAAATGGGGGTGGTCATCTGCTACAAAACAACTTCAAGATTATTATCAAAAAATAGTCTTCAACCATGAAAAATTCAATTCTTAATTACCCTTTTCCGTGACCTGTGACAGAAACCCCAGGGATTTTACCACCCCACCCTGCGGTATCTGTTGATTAACCCTCTTCAGAACTGTTATTTTCCGAAGATTGTTCACCTATTTTAAGTTGTTTCTTCGACTGCTTTAACTGCTTCCAAAGCAACTTTATTTGCTTGTAAGCATCCTCTGGCGTAACTTTTCCACCTGTTTCCAAGTTACAGACATAGCTAACTCTTTGGGCAAATTCCTGTAAATTAGCGTTGAATACCAAGTTTTCTGGTTTTACACGACCATAGTAGCGACTACGGGGATAGAGAAAATCGTCTTTACTCACTATTTTTTTCTCCATTGACTCAACTGCTCTATAAAAATGTATAAAACATATACTGTTATCAGCCCTTTCCATATCATATCTACTGATAAGTAGATGGGAAATAAAATGTACCAGAATAGTTGCTTTGATGTCTTTTGCTACATTCCATACCCGGATATGTATTTATAAGTTGGGTAGTTGAGGGGTTTTTGGTATTCATCTGATAGTGTAGGGTTTTATTAATTATAGGTGAATTGTAGTAATTGGTCATTTTTGATTATTCCCTCATTTATTAACAACAGATTATATAAACTTCTGTAAGTTATGACTATATTCCTGAAAATAGATTAGTATATTCTACAATATTTTGCAAATCAAATTTTGGCAGCAGATCACACCCATGGAAAACATATTGAGATTAGATACATGAATAGGGACACCTATCAGAAAAATTAAGTAAGTATATTATATATAAAATATCAGGCAGATTAATGATTTATACATATTTTTTGGTTGGTTTACCTTAATTAATCGAGTGACAGCGAACAGATAAGAGTAATGATTTTACATTATCAGTCTAGAATAGATCGAAGGAACTTAAATTAGTTAACTTAAATCAGTTGATGAAATATTCCGAAAAGTCCTGTTCACCAATGAGTAATATCTGAAGATAAAATGGTGAAGCTGATTTCATCAAAGCCGTCCACTACCAAAAACAGTTTTTAAAATCTTATCATGTCTGTTAATTCTAAACTCTACGAAGGCAAAGCTAAAATTCTCTACGCTACAGAAGATCCAGAAATTTTGTTGGCTGATTTTAAAGATGATGCTACAGCTTTTAATGCTCAAAAACGCGGCAGCATTGAGAATAAAGGGATGATCAACTGTAGGATTTCTAGCCAACTATTTCAAAAATTGGCTAAACAGGGTATTAAAACTCATTTTATTGATAGTCCTGGCCCGAATTTAATGCGAGTAAAAGCTGTAAAAATCATCCCCGTGGAGGTGGTAGTGAGGAACATTGCGGCTGGTAGTTTGTGTAAGCAAACTGGGTTAATACCAGGTACAGTTTTATCAAAGCCCTTAGTCGAGTTCTATTACAAAAATGATTATTTAGGTGATCCTTTACTAACGCGCGATCGCTTATTGCTTTTGGAATTAGCGACACCGGAACAAGTTGATCAAATTATCTATCTAGCACTAGAAATCAACAAATTTCTCCGGGAGTTTTGGGAAAAATGCCAGATTACCCTAGTAGACTTTAAACTTGAATTTGGTTTAGACCACCAACAGCAAATACTGTTAGCTGATGAAATTAGTCCTGATACCTGTCGTTTATGGGACATGATTGAAACCGATCCTGAGAACCGAATTATGGATAAAGATCGTTTTCGTCGTGACTTAGGAAATATAGAGGATGCTTACCAGCAGGTTTTACGGAGAGTATTAGAAGTAGTGTAAACTACTTAAATAAGGTAAATAATTTTTGACCATTAATGGTGTGTGGTAGTAGAGAGAAAAATGATTAAAACAAGTTTAAAACGGGGATTAATGGCAATGGTAGCCATTACAGTTCCCATTGTTGGTTCTTCTGTCAAGGCAAATGCCCAAGCTGTTAATAGTCTGGCACGGACAACAGAAATTTTGACAGTAGATACAAACCAACTAGACAAGCACAATCCTGGTAAAATTGACACAAACGAAGGTAGGGACAATCCCCCCGTGGTTGTCCCAAAGATTATAGGAAAACAATCTCACCAAGATACCGCTGTAATTGTGCCAAACGCGACAATAACTCCAATCACAGCACAAGTTTCACAACCAAAGCCGACCCCACCCTCCGGGACTTCTAATCAAGAAAATCAGAATCTGCCGACAACACCACCGACATCATCTCCTAACCCAGAAACAACGGAAGCGCGAGTATTAGTCTCAGAAGTGGTTGTGAAAACAGAGACGGGAGAAATCACACCGGAATTAGAAGCGGAAATTTACAAAGTCATTCGTACCCAAGCGGGACAGACAGCAACCCGTTCTCAACTGCAAGAAGATATTAATGCGATTGTGAAAATTGGGCTTTTCTCCAACGTGCAAGCGCTTCCAGAAGATACTCCTGTGGGTGTGCGGGTGAGTTTTATTATTACCCCTAATCCTATTCTCACTAAAGTAGAATTAGAAGCCAATCCTGGAACGGGTGTAGCTTCCGTACTTCCTGCGGAAACTGCACAAGAAATATTTAGTAGTCAATATGGCAAAATTCTCAACTTGCGGGAATTACAAGAGGGAATCAAACAATTAACCAAACGTTATCAAGACCAAGGTTATGTATTAGCCAACTTAATTGGAGTACCGAAGATATCAGAAAATGGAGTTGTCACCTTACAGATAGCAGAAGGGGTAGTGGAAAACGTTAAAGTTAAATTCCGCGATAAAGAAGGACAAGAGGTAAACGAGAATGGAGAACCAATTCGGGGACGGACAAAAGATTATATAATTACCAGGGAAGTAGAGTTAAAACCCGGGCAGGTATTTAACCGTAACATTGTCCAAAGAGACTTACAAAGGGTTTTTGGGTTAGCGTTGTTTGAAGATGTCAATGTTTCCCTTGATCCTGGAACTGATCCCAGTAAAGTTAATGTAGTAATAAATGTAGCAGAACGCAGTAGTGGCTCTATTGCCGCTGGGGCGGGAATTAGTTCCGCCAGTGGTTTGTTTGGAACTATCAGCTATCAGCAGCAAAACCTGGGGGGAAGAAACCAAAAATTAGGGACAGAGATACAGTTAGGGGAACGGGAACTACTATTTGACCTGCGATTTACTGATCCTTGGATTGCGGGTGATCCTTATCGCACTTCTTACACAACTAATATTTTCCGTCGTCGTTCTATTTCCTTGATTTTTGAAGGTAAAGATAAAAACATAGAAACCTTCGACCCCAATAATATTACGAATACAGATGCCCAGGTCAGTCCCCGGATCACTCGATTGGGTGGTGGTATCACATTTACCCGTCCATTGACGACCAATCCCTACAAAAATGCAGCATGGGTAGCCTCTGCTGGACTACAATACCAACGGGTTTCTGGTCGTGATGCTGATGGTAATCTGAGGACAGAAGGGGCGCTATTTGATGGTAGCAATATTAGTGCTAAAATTCCTTTAACTGTTTCGCCTTCAGGAGAAGACGATTTATTTCTACTCAAGTTGGGCGCACAAAGGGATCTCCGTAATAATCCGACCCAACCGACAAAAGGTTCTTACCTCAGCTTTGGACTTGATCAATCTGTACCTGTAGGTTCAGGTAGTATCTTTATGACTAGGTTACGGGGTAACTATAGTCAGTATTTACCGATTAAATTGATTGGCTTTAGTAAAAAACCAGAAACTTTAGCATTTAACGCCCAAGGAGGGACAATTTTAGGAGATTTACCTCCCTATGAAGCTTTTACCCTCGGTGGTAGTAACTCGGTGCGGGGTTATGGTGAAGGTAGATTAGGATCTGGTAGCAGTTATATTCAAGCTGCGGCTGAGTATCGGTTTCCTGTTTTCTCTGTTGTCAGTGGCGCAGTATTTTTTGATTATGGTAGTGATCTGGGAACTAGTACCAAAGCCGCACAATTGTTAAATAAAAGTGGTGACGGTTATGGCTATGGTTTAGGTTTGCGGATACAATCACCACTAGGACCTATTCGGATAGATTACGGGATCACTGATAATGGTGAGAGTCGGATCAATTTCGGTATTGGGGAAAGATTTTAATCTCGTCAATAATTAGAACAATATTAATCAGGGTTTCTACTTAAGATGGAATATGGGCAATATTAGTTACAAGATCACAGATGGTGAGACTATGCAGCAACATACTTTAGCTGGGGAAATTACCCAGACTGGTGTGGGGCTGCATAGTGGTGTCAAAACTCAAGTGCGAATATTACCAGCACCAGCGGGAAGTGGTCGCTTTTTTGTCCGGGTAGATTTACCTGGTTCACCAATTATTCCCGCTCAAATTGCGGCTGTGAGTCAGACTGTGCTTTCTACTCAATTAGGTAAGAATGAAGTCTCTGTTCGCACTGTAGAGCATTTATTGGCGGCTTTGGCAGCTATGGGGGTTGATAATGTCAAAATTGAAATTGATGGACCGGAAATACCCCTTCT
This sequence comes from Dolichospermum circinale AWQC131C, assembly GCF_000426905.1. NCBI lineage: Bacteria > Bacillati > Cyanobacteriota > Cyanophyceae > Nostocales > Aphanizomenonaceae > Dolichospermum > Dolichospermum circinale. The sequence continues at coordinate 23,611 of NZ_KE384629.1, read as the reverse complement.
AGACGGTTCGGCTGAAATTTGGTGTCAGAAAATTGCGGAAGTCGGTTTAGTTTCTCAAAAAGTAGTGAAAATAACTGCACCTTTAATTATTACTGAACCTATTTGGATTTATGAGGGTGATGCTTTTGTTTGCGCTTTACCCGCACCAGAAACTCGTTTTAGCTATGGTATAGATTTTAATTTGCCGGCAATTGGTAATCAATGGTACAGTTTTTTAATGAGTACAGATTTAGAAAAGTCTTCTGCTGACTTTGTTTCAGAAATTGCACCTGCGCGAACTTTTGGGTTACAGCATCAAATTGAACATTTGCAAAAATCGGGATTAATTAAAGGTGGGAGTTTAGATAATGCTCTAGTTTGTGGTCCCCAAGGTTGGTTAAATCCACCATTACGATTTGCAAATGAACCAGTTCGTCATAAAATCTTGGATCTAGTAGGAGATTTGAGTTTGCTGGGAAATTTCCCTATAGCTCATTTTTTGGCTTACAAGGCTAGTCATAATTTACACATTAAACTAGCAAACAGGATTTTAGAATTGATCTAAAATTCAATTTACTTATTTTTGTGTCTAATAACTTACGTAAAGTACCACTAATGTCCACTATTACTGAATCTAATTCTCCGTCAGCAAGCAATTCACAGACCATTAAAACTACCTTTAGTATTGAGGAAATTCAGGAACTATTACCCCATCGTTATCCATTTTTACTGATAGATCGGATTATTGACTATGTTCCTGGAAAAAAAGCCGTGGGTATTAAAAATGTTAGCTTTAATGAACCCCAATTTCAAGGGCATTTTCCAGGGCGATCGCTGATGCCCGGTGTGCTAATTATTGAGGCAATGGCACAGGTGGGGGGTGTGGTAATGACACAAATGCCAGATTCACAAGGAGGACTATTCGTATTTGCCGGTATTGATAAAGTTCGTTTTCGTCGTCAAGTTGTTCCCGGAGATCAATTAGTCATGACGGTGGAACTGTTGTGGGTAAAGCAGCGTCGTTTTGGAAAAATGCAAGGAAAAGCGGAAGTTAATGGACAATTAGCCGCTGAAGGGGAATTGATGTTTTCTTTGATTAGTTAGTCATTAATTGCAATTAAAGAAATCTCAATGGCTAATGTTTAGATACCTTGCAGTTTCGAGAAAACTGGAATAAATTAAACACTAATATATCGCTAATTCTCAATTTTCGCCCTCACACATAACTTACTTTAGCCGACAAGTTTCTTTGCGGAAACATTTAATACAAAAAGCACTTATTTTGGGAGATTCACCTTTGAAAACACTTATTCATCCAACTGCTGTCATCCATGCTAACGCAAAACTCCACCCAACAGTGCAAGTCGGTGCTTATGCTGTGATAGGAGAAAATGTGAGAGTTGGTGCAGATACCGTAATTGGTTCTCACGTTGTCCTAGAGGGACTTTGTGAAATTGGTACAGGAAATCAGATTTTCCCCGGCGCTGTTATCGGTATGCAGCCTCAAGACCTTAAATACGTGGGAGAACCGACCTGGGTAAAAATTGGTGACAATAATTCTATCCGTGAATATGTAACGATTAACCGCGCTACTGGACATGGGGAAGCAACGGTTATCGGTAATGGCAATTTATTAATGGCTTATGTTCATGTAGGTCATAATTGTGAGATTTCCGATTCTGTTATTATTGCTAACTCTGTAGCATTGGCAGGTCATGTACATATTGAATCACGAGCTAGGTTGAGCGGTGTTCTGGGTGTGCATCAATTTGTCCACATTGGGGGAATGTCAATGATAGGCGGTATGGCACGCATTGATAGGGATGTACCCCCTTATATGTTAGTTGAAGGAAATCCCGCAAGAGTCCGATCAATGAATGTAGTAGGATTAAAACGTTCAGGGATGGATGTTAGCGATTTTAAACTAATCAAAAAGGCTTTCCGTCTGCTTTATCATTCTGATTTGCTGTTTAAAGATGCTTTACAAGAGTTGGAAAATTTGGGAGATACGGAAGAATTAAAACATCTTCGCCGTTTTTTGCTACTTTCCCAAATGCCGGGAAGACGCGGTTTAATTCCTGGAAAAGGCAAAAAAACAGTCATTGATGAATAATGAATAGAAAATCAAATCTAGGACGGGGTTTTCCCGTCCTGAAAATTTACCAGTGACTCTGTTTTGGTGGGAAGAATAAAGTTTTAAAAAACCACAAAGACGCAAAGAACACGAAGGAAGAAAAGAAGAATTAAGAAAACAGAAAAGGAAGTAAAAATCTAAAATCTAAAATCTAAAATGCGAATATTTATTAGCACTGGTGAAGTTTCTGGAGATTTACAGGGTTCGCTATTAATTGCAGCACTTCAACGTCAAGCTGAGGCTGTTGGGTTGACCTTAGAAATTGTGGCTTTGGGTGGGGAGAAAATGGCGCAAGCTGGGGCGAAAATTTTGGGTAATACCAGCGGTATTGGTTCAATGGGTTTGATTGAATCTTTGCCTTATGTTATTCCTACATTAAGAGTACAACGGAGTGCGATCGCTTATTTACAAGAAAATCCCCCCGATTTGGTGGTACTAATTGATTATATGGGTCCTAATTTGGGAATTGGGACTTACATGAAGGAAAATTTACCTGATATTCCTGTCGCTTATTATATCGCTCCCCAAGAGTGGGTTTGGTCAATGAGTTTTCAGAATACCAACCGCATTGTTGGTTTTACAGATAAACTATTAGCAATTTTCCCAGAAGAAGCGCGATATTATGAAAAAAATGGGGCAAATGTTTGTTGGGTAGGACATCCTTTGATTGATAGAATGGCAAATGCACCCAGTCGAGAAATTGCTAGAGAGAAATTAGGAATTAAAGAGGAAGAAATTACCATTGCTTTGTTACCAGCTTCCCGTGATCAAGAATTAAAATATCTGTTACCAGTTATTTTTGCAGCGGCTAAAAATATTCAATCTAATCTACCAAATGTACATTTTTGGATTCCTCTATCTTTGGAAACATTTAGAGATAAAATTACAGCAGCAATTAAAGATTACGGTTTGCAAGGTACGGTAGTATTAGGTCAACAAAGAGAGGTTTTTGCAGCGGCCGATTTTGCAATTACTAAATCGGGAACCGTGAATTTAGAATTAGCATTATTAAATGTTCCCCAAGTTGTAGTATATCGTCTACACCCCGTTACAGCTTGGATTGCACGTCATATTCTTAAAGGTTCAATTCCCTTTGCTTCTCCAGTAAATTTAGTTGTCATGCGCGAAATTGTCCCAGAATTTTTACAGGAAAAAGCCACAACAGAGAATATTACTCAAGCTGCTATGGAATTATTATTAAATTCAGAAAAAAGACAAAAAACCTTGACAGATTATCAAGAAATGCGCTATTCTTTGGGAGAATTGGGGGTGTGCGATCGCACTGCAAAGGAAATATTATCAATGAAAAAGTAAATAATAGTTAAAATGACCAAAAAACGACCAATAGCAGTTGATTTATTTGCCGGTACAGGAGGGATGACTTTAGGTTTTGAACAAGCTGGGTTTGATGTCCTTGCTTCTGTGGAAATAGATCCAATTCATTGTGCAACTCATCAATTTAATTTTCCCTTTTGGACTGTATTATGTAAAAGCGTGGAAGAGACAACAGGGGAAGAAATTAGGAATAGTTCTCAAATTGCTAATCAAGAAATTGATGTAGTATTTGGTGGTCCACCCTGTCAAGGTTTCTCATTAATCGGAAAACGTTCTTTTGATGATCCCCGAAACTCTTTAGTTTTCCATTTTATTAGGTTGGTTAGAGAATTACAACCCAAGTTTTTTGTATTAGAAAATGTGAAAGGAATGACGGTCGGGAAACACAAAGAATTTATTGCAGAAATCATTAATCAATTTTCCGAAAGTGGTTATCAAGTTAATGCAAATTATCAAGTTTTAAATGCAGCTAATTATGGAGTACCACAAAATCGGGAAAGGTTATTTTTACTCGGTTCACGTCAAAATATAGAAGTTCCAAAATATCCAGAAAAAATTACATTCCCTAATCAAAAATCTCCGACAGTTTGGGACGCATTACAAGATTTACCAGTCATAGAAAACTATCCAGAATTATATCAACAAGATTGGATAATTACTGAATTTAGTAACCCTAGTAATTATGCTAAAAAACTGCGTAATCTGAAAATTGCCAAAAATAACTATTCCTATCAACGTCAGTATGATCATAATTTACTCACATCAAGTTTAAGAAGCAAACACTCACCCGAATCTATGGAAAGATTTGCCTCTACACCCCATGGTAAAATCGAATCAATCAGTCGTTTTCATAAACTTGATCCTCATGGTTTATGTAATACTTTAAGAGCGGGAACACCTAGTAATAAAGGTGCATTTACTTCTCCTCGTCCTATACATCCTTTTATTCCCAGATGTATTACGGTTAGGGAAGCTGCGCGTTTACATTCCTATCCTGATTGGTTTAGATTTCATCCCACAAAATGGCATGGTTTTCGACAAATTGGTAATTCTGTTCCTCCGCTTTTAGCGCAAGCAGTCGCAGAGGAAATTATTCAAGTTTTAGATATCAAATCTTCTCAACCTCAAGGTATTAAAGAGTTAGGGGATATTAATTTATTAACATTTGATATGTCAGCAGCAGCGAAATATTTTGGAGTAAACCCTCATGTTATAGAACCGAGAACTAGGAAACAATGAATATTGCAGATTTAACGAACCACAGAGACACAGAGGACACAGAGGTAATGAGAAGATAAAGTGGAGTGGTTTTTTATAAGTTTTGTAGAAATTTATATCTGGTATTGTGAATGAATAAATAATATCTATCCCCAAACAATTTCCATATTTAAAATAAATCCTGATAAAATATTTTCACCTGATAATTCTTGAGGAAAGTCTAATATTTCTACTGGTTTACCAAGACGATAAATTTCAACTTGACCCATTTTCCGATTAATTAACCAACCTAATTTAACTCCATTACTCATATATTCCTGCATTTTTGCCCGTGTTTCTTGCAAACTATCACTGGGTGACATTAATTCTAAAACAAAATCTGGAGCAATTGGTGGAAATTTTTCCTGTTCTTCTGGTGTCAGTGTATCCCATCTATCTTTTTTTATCCAAGCAACATCAGGAGAACGATTTGCACCATTGGGAAGTTTAAAACAAGTGGAAGAATCGAAACAAACTCCTAATTTAGTTTGACGATTCCAAATTCCAAAATCAATACCAATTTCAAAATTACGTTTTCCTGTTTCTCCTCCGGTTGGTGACATAATCAATATTTCTCCTTTGGTATTGCGTTCAAATTTGACTTCAGGATTTTCTCGACAAAGTTGATAAAATTGGTTTTCGGTAAGTTGGATAATGGGGTTTAAGTTGACTGTGATAGCTGTCATAATCAATCTCCTTGAGGATGATATCAACCTTAACTAAATTATAAAGTAAGTTGCAGGTTTTGTCATCACAATTTAAGTTAGTTAGACAATCCCGATTTGATTTTTAATATAGCCAAATCCAGCATCAAATTTAAATAATATTCGGCAATTATATTTATCTAAAGCTTCTTGAATATCTGGATTATCGAAGTCCTTAGAATTTCTATTAATAAAGCAACATCGCTGTTCACCTGACTTATTCAAATGTTCAACAACCGAAGCGTAAACAATAGCATCCTGGGGTGTAAAGTCAAGATCAGACTGATATCCCATAGCTGCGGTTAATATCTCCACTGTTAAAGGAATGACTTTGCTAACCACTAATAACTTCTCTACAACTATTTGGAATCTTTGCTTTTCTTCTCTTCCACTATTTACCAAAAACTCAGTAATCTCTTGATAAGTATGTACCTGTTGTTGGTAAGGTAGAGAACGTCCAAGCTGAGAAAGCTCTTTATGCAAATCTTGTGATAAGTTTCGACGATTTTTTTCCCTACGAATTAGCGTTTCATAAGGTTCTGTAAGACTGAATGCGGGTAAAATCAAATTTATTCTTCCTGCTTCTGCCAAGTCTAGCAGTTTTTGACAACTTTCCTGCTGCTCCTGAAGCAACGCCAGTTCTAAGACAAAATTCGTTTCTACATAAACATCCATTACAATCAAACCAGTTCCTCTAATTTTAGGTGTCCGTGGTGAATAGCATCAAATAGACCTGAATTTACTAACCAATCCATATTTTCCGGGAGTAAATCAACAGATGGTAATGTTAATATTTGATGAAGCCAAGCAGAAACTATTAGCTCAAAACCTTCACTACTAATTTCATAGTTGGGAGCATAAGCTTTAGGGTAATAAGGCTTAAGAAAAGATTCAGGGTTAATTTCATAATCTGGCTCTATCAAATCAGTAGATAAACCTATATTTTTCCACAAATAAAATTTATCTGGAAGTGCTAATAGAAAAAAAGGTGCTTCTGGAAGTAACCCATGAGCATACATATTGCGTCGCATTTTAGCAGCCCAAATTTTAGATGCACTACGTTTATTTTTAACTTCCACTAAAAGCTGTAAATGTCTATCTTTTCCGTGTACTGCCATATCAGCATAATACATCTATATAACCTCATAACTAGGAAATGACTCACCTATTCGGAAATTTCATTTTAACACTTTACTTAACAAATCCCGATGTAAAAAAGCTCCCTTTACTAAAGATTGAATTTTCGTATCTGACAAGGATTCACCATGATGATAATAATCAATCCAAGTTTTACTAATTAACTCTACATCCTCTGGTAAATCTTTTAAATCCCAACCAGGTATTTTTAGATCTTCCATTAAATGATTGACTTTAGGATCATAACTCAGTGCAAAACAACGAGAACCTTCACTAGCCGCCATAATTAAACTATGTAAACGCATTCCTATGGACATTTCCACACCGCGAAATACACCTTTTAAAATTTGTGGATCTTCGGAACAAATAACTCTACTCACGTCTTGTAATTGAGTATGAATTTTTTCCGCAATTCCTATATCTTCACTTTTTTGAAATGGCAATAGTAAAATAAAGGCTTGAGTTTCTTTTTGCAAATTAACTAAAGCTTGAATTAAATTTGTTAACCGATTTTCTGTTAATTGAGGATGATTTCTTAAAGTAACCGCAATTCTCGGTTTTGGTAACTCTGCTAATTCCGGTACTGGCTTTGATTTTAACGCCCAAACCGGGTCAGGGGCAAGGATATGGGCTATACTCCAATCTGATAATAACCGAGAACTAGCAACATCGCGCACACTCACCTGAGTACAACCCGCAAAATTCCGCTGGGCTAAAAATCGAGTTTGGGAACGCAACAAAGGACCTATACCCTGTCCCCAAGCCACAGTTTTCAAACCCATAACTTGAGCTAAAGCCATCAATCCGCCATAATAAAAAGGGCTAATAGTGCTAGTAGCATCTTGCATTAAACTACCACCACCCCAAATAAAAGCATCACAAGAGCGCAAAGCCTTGAAGACTGATAAAACCCCCATACGGTTGTAACATTCCACACCGTAATGACGATGAGTTTCTTCAGGATTTCCAGAAAGCACCACAGGAGTAACATCAAGTGGTAACATTTGCAGAAGTGTGGCTAACAAAGCTTCATCACCACCATTACCCTTACCGTAATACCCAGACAATAAAACCCGCATTTTCGCCATTTTAGATTTTAGATTTTAGATTTTAGATTTTGGACTACCAATTTTTTTTAACCTAGTTATCTACCACTGACAACTAACAACAGACCACTGACCACTGACCATTGACAATTATGCACGTACTTTCAATTCCCACCTGGATAATTCATATTTCCAGCGTCATTGAGTGGATAACCGCAATATGGCTAATTTGGATATATGGTGAACTAACACAAAATCGAAGTTGGTGGGGATTGTCCTTTGCTATGTTACCAGCTTTAATTAGCGCAATGTGTGCTTGTACTTGGCATTATTTCGACAATTCCCAAACCCTAGAATGGTTAGTCACCTTACAAGCTACTATGACATTAGTTGGTAACTTTACCCTTTGGGCGGCAGCTTACATAATTTGGCGTTCTACCAAAGCTACAAGCCCCATGAAGACACAAACCATCAAATCAGAACAATGATATCAAAAGAAACCCTCTTTGCCCTTTCTCTGTTTCCCTACTTGGGTTTCTTGTGGTTTATCAGCCGCAGTCCACAAATGCCACGGTTAGCCCTATATGGATTTTACGGCACATTGGTATTTGTCGCCGTCACCATTCCCGCTGGTATTTACGCCAAAGTGCAGTATGGAGAAGAACTAGCCAATATAGACTGGTTACATGGCGGTGCAGAAGCCTTTTTAACCCTAGCTAACATCTTACTAGTCTTAGGCTTCCGCCAAGCAGTACAGGAATT
>NZ_KE384629.1:11096-15247 GCF_000426905.1 Dolichospermum circinale AWQC131C | reverse complement strand
GACAGGTGACAGGTGACAGGTGACAGGTGACAGGTGACAGGTGACAGGTGACAGGTGACAGGTAACAGGGAACAGGGAACAGGGAACGAACAACTGACAACGGATAACTGACAAATTATGGAAGTAATACCCGCAATTGATTTACTAGCAGGTCGCTGTGTGCGACTATATAAAGGAGACTATGCACAATCCCAAGTATTTAGCGAAAATCCCGTAGAAGTGGCGAAAATGTGGGCAGACCAAGGCGCGACCAGATTACACTTAGTTGATTTAGACGGGGCAAAAGCTGGTAAAATAGTTAACTTAGCAGCCATTGAAGCCATTAGAAATAATCTGTCCATACCCATTGAAGTTGGGGGCGGATTACGCGATCGCTCCAGTGTGGTAGAATTATTCAATCTGGGAGTAGATTGGGCAATTCTGGGAACTGTCGCGGTTGAACAACCCCAACTAGTGCAAGAACTCTGTCAAGAATTTCCCGAAAAGATTATTATTGGTATAGATGCCCGTAACGGCTTAGTTGCTACTCGTGGTTGGTTAGAAACCTCATCAGTATTAGCCACCCAACTAGCAGTACAAATGCAGGAATTAGGAGCAGCAGCAATAATTTATACTGATATAAACAGAGACGGAACATTACAAGGACCAAATTTAGACGCATTACGAGAACTTGCTGCGGCCATTTCCATACCCGTAATTGCCTCTGGTGGTGTAAGTTCTGTTACTGACTTATTAAGTTTATCAGCCTTAGAACCCCAAGGTGTAACAGGTGTGATAGTGGGTAAAGCCTTGTATACTGGTAATATTATCCTCAAAGAAGGATTACAGGCCATTGGACCGGGGAGAATACAAGATATACCACCAGATTTTGGTATTTCTAGCTTTGCTTAGTATCACACTACTAAGTAGGTTGGCGTTAAAAATTGTCGTTATGACAAGGGAACAGGGAACAGGGAAGAGGGAAGAGGTTTTGGGAAACTTTACTTTTTGTTACTTATGTCGGTTTTTTTCGTTCACCTACTTGTATTAACAGTTTCACCCCAGATACCTAAATTACCTGAGAAGTCAGGGGTCTAAACCTGGCAATTAAATTAGTTATAATTAGTCAATAAGTTAGTAATTTTATGCCAAGAAAAAGCCAAGGTTGGGTAACATTTCAAATATCTGAAGAAGAACGCCAGATTTTAGAAGAATTTTGTCAAAATTCCCAACGTACGAAAACAGAAATTTTACGGGAATTAGTGCGGGGACTTAGAAAATATTCATCACCATTATCATTATCAAATATCCAGGAAAAACCAGAAATTAACAAACCTGAATTTGAAATTGTTAGTGCTAAGAAACCATTAAAAGTCAGTTCCCGCAATGTTCTCAAGGGAGTTGTGAAACGAGTCACCACAGGAACTATAAATACTGAAATAACCTTAGAAATTGTTCACCGAGTTGAATTAACTTCAATGATTACTAGAGTTTCCGCAGAGGAGTTAGAATTATCTGAAGGGACGGAAGCCTATGCTGTGATTAAATCTAATGATATTGTCATTGCAAAGGATTAGAAAGACTGGTTTCAAAATTCAGATATTGGACTTCTTGGAGAAGTCCGGGATATTTTTGTGTACTAAACTTCCACTTTTACACCTTTCCAGAAAGCAACATAACCTTCGATATTTTTAGCTTTCTCTTTGGTGCTAGGATAGTACCAAGCAGCATCTTTATTAACTTGACCATCAACTTGAATACTATAATAATTAGCAACTCCTTTCCAAGAACAAGTGCTGTGGGTGCTGCTGTCTTGAAAATATTCCTTCTTGATAGAGTCAGCAGGGAAATAATGGTTTCCTTCCACAACTACGGTATTATCGCTTTCGGCTAGAATAGCACCATTCCAAATTGCTTTCATGATTTGAGTTTAAAAAAGTTAACAATTTATATTCTGACATTTTTTAGGTGAATTGTGTTAGTATTGGCGAGAAACTGAGGATAGCAGCCAAAAGCCGCGTCTAGACAGCCAAAATAACCTTGATTTTTAGTATCCAACTTACTTTAAATTAAATTTATGGAATTGATAATAACTACAGCTATTGCAACTGCTATTGCTACAATAGGCATGAAATCTCTGGAAAAGATAGGTGAAAATACTGGTGATATGATCTGGGGAAGAGTAAATGAATTAATCAATAAGTTACGTCAGAAGAAGTTAGCACAACAATTAACTGCGGCTGTGGACGAAAATAAAGTCCAGGAATTACATTATGATCAAGCTGTAAAAGAATTAACAGAAGCTATGCAGGACGAGGAAATTAAACAAGCGGTTTTAGATTTGGAAAGTTCAGTGAATACTGATACCTCAAAGACTGCTGAAGAAATTAAAAAGAAAGCAGAAGAAATTAAAAATCACCCTTCAGTTATTAATAATAATACAAAATTGGCAGAAATAATAAACGCAGAAAAAGGATCAACTGTTGCCCAAAACGTTAATATTACTAACCAACATAATCATTACAATTGACCAAACTCGTCTGAAGGGGAAGGTCGGACAAAGTTACCCTCCATTGACTGGAAAAAAATCTGCCGCGAAAAGTTGCAAGAACGGCAAAAATTAACCACAAATCCCCTTACTTGCGCTGAGGGGGTAACTTTTGATTTGCCAGATATTTATATAGAAATGGGTTTAGTAGAACGGAAAAAACAACCCAAACACGATCATAATCAAAATATTTCTCCAGAACAAGGTTCAGCACTTTATCAAGAGACAGAAATAACTCAAAAATATGAACATAATGAATTTTTAACCCAAGTTTTTCACAAGAAAGATACTAAAAAAAGTCAAGGTAAACGCATTACGATTATTGGTGAACCGGGAGCAGGTAAAACTACATTACTACAAAAAATTGCTGATTATTTATCTCAGGAAAGTTCAGAATCAATTATTATTTGGGTATCTTTAGCAGAGTTGGAAAATGGAAAATTAAAAGATTATTTAGATGGGATTTGGTTACGGAATGCTGTTGAGATAAGTAAAATATCAGAAATTACAAAAGACATTAAAGATGATTTTATTGCCCAATTTAATCAAGACAAAGTATGGTTATTATTAGATGGTTTAGATGAAATGTCTACAAAATCTGTTTCCGGTAATATCTTAACAGATATTGCTGGACAAATTCAGGACGGTGGATATATTAATCAAGCGCGAATAGTTTTAACTTGTCGGTTAAATTTATGGGATGGTGGTAACAATAAACTTTATGATTTTGATACCTATAGAACTTTAGATTTTTCTTATCCTGAACAGGTAGAACAGTTTATTAATAACTGGTTTACTTCTCAACAAGAAGCGGGTGGAATGTTATGTAATACTTTAAGAGAAGCTGGTAGAGAACGGATTCAAGATTTAGTTAAAAATCCTCTGCGGTTAACACTACTTTGTTTAAATTGGCAAGGAAGAGAGGCAAAGTTACCAGATACACAAGCAGAATTTTATCAGCAATTAGTTGATAATTTTAACGGATGGAAACAAGATGAATTCGCGCAAATAAGCAAAACACAACGTCAAGAACTGATTACTGATTTAGGTAAATTAGCAAGGGAAGCAATAGATCAAGCAACCTCTCGTTTCCGCTTGTTGGATGGGTTCGTTAAAAAGTTTTTAGGTGATGATAAACTAACATTAGCCCTAAAATTAGGTTGGCTTAATCGGATTGGCACAGATATAAAAGGAAACCCTGTTTATGCTTTTTTCCATACCTCATTTCAAGAATATTTGGCAGCAACAGCAATTAATGATTGGGATTTCTTCTTACCGAAAACCCATAAAAATAAACCCATAGAGGCACAAAAATACCGCATTTTTGAACCTCAGTGGAAACAAACCATATTGTTATGGCTGGGCCGTGAAGATGTAGATGAAAGTGAAAAAGAGTCGTTTATTCAAGCTTTGATAAATTTTCAAGATGGCTGTGTAAAATATCAGGGTAAAGGTTTTTATGGATATCGAGCCTATTTTTTAGCTGCTGGGGGCATAGCCGAATTTAAACATTGTTCTCAAGCAGATCAAATAGTCAAGCAGATTATTAATTGGAAATTCGATAAGAGTGTTAGTAATATTCATGATCAAGCAGATGTAGCCTTACAAGAAACAGACCGGCAAA
>NZ_KE384629.1:0-10794 GCF_000426905.1 Dolichospermum circinale AWQC131C | reverse complement strand
ACATCACAGGATGAATATACCCGTAGGCGGGCGGCTGATAGCTTAGGGAAAATAGGCGTTGGTGATCAACCTATGGTAATTAAAGCCATAAGTGGTTATCAGCTAACTAATGAACATTATCAACTCATTGGGAAAATCGCTCAAAATATGCTTTATCCAGAATTTTATCAGACTTGGCATCAACCTTTCTCTTTTACTCGTTCATTCCGCACTGTCAAAAACATTTTCTATAGTATTTCCCAGAGATTTAAAACTTCTTAGTTTTACCAAAATTACTCAAACCAATCTTCACCTCCTGGTAATTGTGCTAAATAATTATCAATCATCTTTGCTAACTCTTTAGGTTGATATTCATAAGTTAACAACAAAAGATTTTCCGCAAAATCAATTAATTCTTTTTCTTGTAATCTTCCAGAAACTTGACTCGGTTTTAAAGTCCCACCAAAAATCTCCGCACTAGCAGGACGAATTGCCATTTCTACAGCTTCTGCTAAATATTCACCCCATTGATCAGATTTAATATAATAGGATGTTTGATGATCTTTAATATTCAGTTTGGCAATTTGAATCACAGAATCAGAAATTGAAGCAATCCAAGAATTAGTTAAACGCTGTTCAATTTGATTTTTAATCAGATGAATAACCAACCTCACTAAAAAAGCTTCTATTTTTCGCAAAGTTCCCTGTTTGCTCATATCCTCCAAATCATCAAGAATTTCCAAGGCATCATCATAACGCCCTTCTAAAATACTTCGTTTTAATTCCATTAATTCTTGCGTCATGTTTATTGACCTGACTTAGTAGCAGTTATTAGTTGATTTTGTACTTTTGATGTTCTATAATAACCCATATTGGTACATATCTAGTTAAGGCTGCTAATGGGTAATCAGTAATTGGTGATCAAATCCCTATTTTCATCCTGTTAATCCTTTTATCCTGGATATCCTGATTCTGACATTTTCCTATCTATAAATTCTAGCGTTCCCCATTCCCCAAAGTGCGTTAAAATTTTAATATCTTCATCACAACTCAGACACGCGACAACCATCTACCATGCTTCAGTACCCCCACTTAGAACAAGCCCTAAAACATCATTTTGGTTACGATCAATTTCGTCCTGGACAAAGGCAAATTATCGAAGATGCCTTACAAAATCGTGATTTAATGGTAATTATGCCCACTGGTGGGGGTAAATCTCTGTGCTTTCAATTACCGGCACTTTTAAAACCCGGTTTAACAGTGGTAGTGTCACCATTAATAGCTTTAATGCAAGATCAAGTGGAAGCACTGAGAACTAATAACATTTCTGCCACATTTCTCAATAGTAGCCTGAATGCCTATAAAGTTCGCTCTCGTGAAGAAGCGATCATGAATGGTAAAATAAAATTACTTTATGTCGCTCCTGAACGTTTGATTAGCGACCGATTTTTGCCTCTTTTAGACGTAGTTAAGGAAAAAGTAGGAATTTCCACCTTTGCCATAGATGAAGCCCATTGTGTGTCAGAATGGGGGCATGATTTTCGCCCAGAATATCGGCAATTAAGACTACTCAGAAAACGTTATCCAAATGTTCCTACTATTGCTTTAACAGCTACAGCTACAGATAGGGTTAAAGCCGATATTATTGAACAATTAGGATTAAAACAACCAAGTATTCATATTGCTAGTTTTAACCGTCAAAATCTTTATTATGAAGTTAGAAATAAAAGTAAAAATCCCTATTCTGAAATATTAGAAATAGTTAGAGAAAATCAAGGTTCAGGAATTATTTATTGTTTAACTCGCAAAAAAGTTGATGAACTAACTTTAAAATTACAAAATGATCAAGTTTCAGTTTTACCTTATCATGCAGGTTTAACGGATGAAGAAAGAACGAAAAATCAAACTCGATTTATTCGGGATGATGTGCGGATCATGGTAGCGACAATTGCTTTTGGAATGGGTATTAATAAACCTGATGTTCGCTTTGTGATTCATTCGGATTTACCTCGAAATTTAGAAAGTTACTATCAAGAATCTGGCCGCGCTGGTAGAGATAATGAACCTTCTAAATGTACATTATTTTTTAATTATGGTGATATTAAAACTATAGAATGGAGTATTAATCAAAAAACCGATCCTCAAGAACAATTAATAGCTAAACAGCAATTAAGACAAGTTATAGATTATGCAGAGGGGACAGACTGTAGACGCACAATTCAATTAAGTTATTTTGGGGAAAGATTTCCGGGAAATTGTGGTAATTGTGATAATTGTCGTTATCCTAAACCTGTACAAGATTGGACAATTGAAGCCATGAAATTTCTATCTTGTGTAGCTAGATGTAAGGAAAGATTTGGAATGTTACATATCATTGATGTATTAAGAGGTGCGAAAAATCAGAAAATTGTCGTTAATAAACATGATCAACTTTCTACCTATGGAATTGGTAAAGATAGAACATTAGACGAATGGAGAATGCTAGGAAGATCACTATTACATCAAGGTTTATTAGAACAAACTAGCGACGGTTATTCAATTTTAAAACTCAATGCTTTAAGTTGGGAAGTCATGCGAAAACAACGACCAGTTTCTATTTCTGTTCCCATAGCGCAAAAAATGACCTGGGAAGATGGAAATAATAAACCTGTAGATGTGGAAATTTTAACTCAAAAATTGCGATCGCTTCGTAAACAACTCGCAGATGAACAATCTATCCCACCCTACATGATTTTTCAAGATTCTACCCTCAAATTAATGGCACAAATTCAACCTAAAACATTAGATGAATTTGGTAAAATTTCCGGCGTTGTTAGTTATAAACTATCTCAATATGGCGAAAAATTCCTAGCAGAAATTCAGGCTTATCGTCAAGAACAAGGTTTACAACAAAATACCATTAATCGAGTTAATTCTTCATCCTATTCTGACTCACCATCTGATACAGAATTAACAACATTAGAGTTATATAATCAGGGTTTTAGTATTGAAGAAATCGCCCAAAAACGCAATGTTAAACCTGGTACAATTATTAATCATCTCTCCAATTTAATTGAGAAAAAACAATCTTTAGATATCAGTCAATTAGTACCTTTAGAACGTCAGAAAAAAATCTGGCAAATTTTAGAAGTTGTTGGTGATATTTCTCTCACACCCCTTCGGGAAAATTTGGGAGCAAGCTACAGCTTTGATGAAATTCGTTTAGTTAGGGCGAAGTGGCGAAGAGAAAAACATAAATCTACTCAAGATGATATTGACTTTTAGTTTATACGCTGTTTTTTGTAGATAAAGCTATAGATAACAGTTTAGGCAAAAACAAACAAATAGCAGCATTTATTAGCGTGAGCAATATACCCTGAATTAAAGTCATAGATAACCTTCCCTTATAACTATCTTTGATCACTACATCTTTATTTTGCCTTACAAACACTAGCTTTGATCAACTTCTAGTTTTTAAATATCTTTTATATTACATAAGTAAATTAAATACTTTTAATCCGCAAGTTCCCCTTTTTCTTGTTTTTGATGAATAGCAATCCTGTATAATTTGTGAAAATTCACGTTTTGATCTAAAATTATGAAGAGCGCAGAGAAAAAATAAAGATATTCACAAACAATTGAGGACTGCTACTACTCACTAATACTTACTTTAGCTAAGAGAACACTGAGAACAAAAACGCGGCTTGAATTTACAGAATTGACTACCCGTTAAGCTATGGGTTGTACAATAGGGGAAACTAGTTATTTCTTTGGTGGGTTTACAAGTGGAAGCAACGGACAATGGTTGAGACTGTTTAGCTCTACGAACCGAAACCATAGATAATAGCTTAGGTAAAGCTAAACAAGCCCCAGCGTTGATGATTGTCAGTAATAATACATCCATCATATCTATAGGGAATCACCCCCAGGCGAAACGACATCAGAACGGTTGAGTTAATACTAAAATATATGGCAACATCAGGCAATGCACGAAGGCTTAACCATAGTATTTACTCTATATAAAATCAGTTTAGCATAGAATTTTGTAGATGGAAACTAACAGTAACCTTTATGAATTAATATGTAAACTGAATATGAACTACCATGATTAATTGAATTTAACAGTAGTATTTATGACGAATAATCAATCTACAACTTCTTTCTTAAATAACATTTCTCAACGAGAACGCCTTGCATTACAGAGTTTAGTAGATTACACAAATGTAGATTTATTACCGGAAATTTGGCCTTTGGCTGCAAAGCGATTTGGTGATATTATCGCCTTGTATAACCCCCATTCTCAACCAGAAGTAAAAATTACCTATAGTCAGCTTACAGAACAAATTAACCAATTTGCAGCCGGTTTACAAGCATTAGGCGTAAATACAAATAATAGCGAAAATCTTCCCTACGGAGAACGAGTTTCCTTGATTGCGGATAATAGTCCGCGTTGGTTTATTGCGGACCAAGGTATCATGACTGCTGGGGCTGTAAATGCAGTTCGTAGTTCTCAAGCAGAACGAGAAGAGTTACTTTACATTATTTCCCATAGTGGCAGTACATCTTTAGTAGTTGAGGATATCAAAACTTTAAATAAATTAGGGGAACGCCTCAACGAACTAGCGATTAAACTGGTAGTTATACTTTCTGACGAAATACCACCCGCAGAACTAAAATTTCCAGTAGTCAACTTTACCCAATTACTAGAAATTGGTAGGAATCATAAACTAGTCACAAATAAGTATAGTGCTGAAAGTTTAGCGACATTAATTTACACTTCCGGTACTACGGGAAAACCCAAGGGTGTAATGCTCTCCCATAGAAATTTACTGCATCAAGTTACAACTCTGGGAACGATTGTGCAACCGAAAAAAGGGGATACCGTCCTCAGTATTTTGCCCACATGGCATAGTTATGAACGCAGCGGTGAATACTTCTTACTTTCTCAAGGTTGTAGCCAAATTTACACTAACTTGCGTTCCGTCAAAGGAGATCTAAAGAAATTCAAACCTAATTATATGATTGCTGTGCCAAGATTATGGGAATCAATTTATGAAGGCGTGCAAAAGCAATTCCGAGAACAACCAGCCAAAAAACAAAAATTGGTGAAGTTTTTACTAGAAATCAGCCAGAAATATATTGAATCACGGCGTATTTCCCAGGGATTGAGTTTAAATCACATTAATGCTGGAATTATAGAGCGTTTTCAAGCCAAAATAGTCGAATTGGCATTATCAGCGATTCATATACTAGGGGAAAAATTAGTTTATCATAAAGTACGACAAGCAACAGGCGGTAAAATCAAGCACGTTATTAGTGGCGGTGGGGCGCTTCCCAAACATATAGATAACTTCTTTGAAATCGTTGGTATTGAGATATTACAGGGTTATGGGTTAACAGAAACATCACCAGTAACTAATGCGCGTCGTCCTTGGCGGAATTTACGTGGTTCTTCGGGACAACCAATTGCTGGTACAAAAGTGAAAATTGTCAACCCAGAAACTCGTCAACCCCTACCAGCAGGGGAACGGGGTTTAGTCCTTCTCAAAGGACCACAAATCATGCAAGGCTATTATCAAAATCCTCAAGCCACCAATAAAGCCATAGACCCCCAAGGATGGTTTGATAGCGGTGATTTAGGCTGGGTAACGCCGCAAAATGACCTAGTATTAACAGGGAGGGCAAAAGACACCATTGTTTTAAGCAACGGCGAAAATATCGAACCTCAGCCCATAGAGGACGCTTGTTTGCGATCGCCCTATATTGACCAAATTATGTTAGTAGGACAAGATCAAAAAAGTATTGGTGCCATAATTGTCCCTAACCTGGAAGCCTTAGCAAAATGGGCAGAAACTCAAAATCAGATAAATGATAGTCAAAAAATTGACTTAGAGAGTAGAATAGTCCAGGATCTGTTTCGTCAAGAGTTAAATCGTGAAGTTCAAAACCGTCCCGGTTATCGAACCGATGATCGTATTGGACCATTTAAACTAATTTCGGAACAGTTTTCAATTGAAAATGGCATGATGACACAAACATTAAAAATTCGTCGTCACATTGTGATGGAACGATATTGCGATATTATTAACGGAATGTTTGCCAAATAATTCCCTAAATCGCAAATTGTTTTTACCAACTTTCAGATTTCAGAAACCATTGGAGAAACAGGAAATAGAAAGAAATTATTTTTTCAACGCCTGAAAACCTAGTATCAGTATCTTATCTGAACTCATCTCCATACTACAAACTATTGAAGAGTGAACGGACAATTTTTATGGATGTTTCCAACCCTCAATTGCTTTTAAAACGCCCGGTTAATGTTAAAGTCATAGTTACCCCTCTCTGGAAAGAGGAAGTACACCAACAATTACAAGCTCAAATTAATCAAGTTGACCAACAACTACAACAATTAGACATTGAAGGACAAAGAGCAATTACTGCTATTCAAAAACAGAGTCTTCAACCACCAGGACCTCAGACCCTTCAACAAATTGACAACGTTCAACTCCAAGTTAATCAAAAGAAAAGTGAACTTCTAGAACAGAAAAATCAAATGCTGCAAAACCTCCAGCAAGTACAATTGTTGGAATTAGATGAAGAAGTCAACCAATTTCAATTGGAAAGCTTTTTTCGCATTGAACTAGGTGATAACTTAATTAGTAAAATGCAGGTTGAAGTTGTCCTTCGTGACGGCATTGTCGAAGAAATTCGCGGAGACATCTAAACATGATACTAAAAATCTTCTACTTCTTAGGAAAGTAGGAGATTTTTTTAACCAATTCGAGCAGGTATCACCATTTTTATATCTGAGCAACACCTGTAACTAACCTATTCTGGAAAATGAATATTAACCTAAATGAATAATATCAGAGAAAGTATTAATTTCTTCTTTTTTTCTTTAGTCAGAAATTTTATCGAATTTTTCAGTCGAGTTGACTTTAGAGGGGAATCTTCAAATAGCAGTGATGTAACTGGTCTATTACCAATCATCGGTTATGCTCTTGTGATTATGTCATTTATAGACTTTATCTCTGTTGCTTCCCAGTTTCAACTGCAAAACTTTGAAAGTCAACTTAATTCCATTAGCGCATTCACTGAACACAGTTGGATTTTTTTGATTGGTTTGGGGTTTATTTTTACTCGCTATTTTAGCGAAAATCAATATGATATCCGCTTTCCAGAAATTATTTTTCAAAAAATTATTCGCTGGATAATCCTATTGATAGGAGTCGCATTTTTCCTGGCAATTCCCCTGGTTTTTGTAAATACAGGACGTTTATTAAAATCAGTCAATAATCAGATCCTTGAACAGCAAAAGGGCAATCTTGAACAAATAGCTCAAATCGAAAAGGGTCTCAATTCTGGTCTGACTACAGCACAAATCCAACTTATTGGTAGAAATATCAACCTGACCCCAGAGGAATTAAAGTTACCAGAGCCTCAAATCAAAGATTCAATTAAACGAAACTTACTCATTGCTAAAACAAGAATCACCGAAGCAGCAAATCAAGCCAAGAGACAACAACTTAGAAGTACATGGAAAAATAGTTTTAGAACTATTATTGCTCTCCTTATTCTTGCTTTTACCTTTGTGATTGTTTGGTTAAAAATAGGACAAGTTTTTTAAAATGTTACAGATGATGTTAACAATCAAACTTAAAATAGAAAGATTCAGGAAAATTAACTTACCAAGTCATACTTTCCTACTTCTATTCATCTTTGGATTGATTTCTGCAATTAACCTCACACTTTATTGGCGAGTTGAACAAAATTTTAATCAATGGTTCTTGGAACTAACACTATATGGAAGTATCCTATGGCATCTTTATCAGCAACGCTATGATCTCACTTTGGTTAGTGTATTTCCAGCTAATTTTATTGGTTGTTGTTTGATCATTATTCCCTACCTCAACGCAAATTTTTCAGTCCAAGAAATCTCTATTTTCTGGTATTTTCTACCGTTAATCACTTCCGTAGGTTTCGCTTTATTAGCATCGGGATTTCAGGGAATTAAACAATTTCGCCGATATTTAGTAATTACTGCCATATTTCCCTTGGTTGAAATCTTGGTAAAGTTATTGGGAATGCTAATTAAGATTACAGTCATTTCTGCCAAATTCACCTCTTTTCTTCTATGGTACTTGGGCTTTGATTCTACTACTCAAGGCACTCTTGTTTATGTTAATAATGGGATAAAAGATCGAGAGGTTGACAATTGATTTTAAATATGTTATAATGCGAAAGACGAGGAAGAACTATCATAAAAATTAAGGATTTCAGAATCGCCGACTATGACATAGTTGGTTGGGTTTGATGTAAAAAACGGATTTTTATCTTTGGCAAAAAATCACCAACTTGATCATAAAACTGTTAAAATCCATAAATTAAAGTCCATATATTATTTATTGATTCTGAAACCACCATTATGAGCATTAACGAAGTATTTATGCCGGCGCTGAGTTCCACCATGACCGAAGGAAAAATTGTCTCCTGGGTCAAATCGCCGGGGGATAAAGTGGAAAAAGGCGAAACGGTGGTGGTTGTCGAGTCAGATAAGGCGGATATGGACGTAGAAACCTTTTATGAAGGATATCTAGCCCATATCATCGTTGCCGCTGGTGAAACCGCCCCAGTAGGCGCAGCGATCGCTTATATTGCCGAAACAGAAGCAGAAATACCTACAGCCAAGTCCTTAGCTAACGCAGGCGGTGCTGCTGCATCTTCCGCACCCGCCCCCACACCTGTAGCCGCTGCTGCGATCGCTACCCCTATCACTACATCTCAAAATGGTTCTAACCATCAACCAGGTCGCGTAGTAGTTTCACCTCGCGCCCGTAAACTAGCCAAAGAACTGAAAGTTGATTTAAATACCCTTAAAGGTAGTGGTCCTTACGGTCGCATTGTCGCTGAAGATATAGAGGTGGCTGTGGGTAAAGTTCCGCCCGTTGTTACCGCCCCCGTTACCCCAGTTACTACCCCCGTTGTCACCAATGCCCCTGTAACCGCCCCAGCCCCAGTAGTCACACCTGTACCCACACAAGCAGTTACTAGTTCTGTTCCTGGTCAAGTAGTACCATTCACTACCTTGCAAAATGCCGTCATTCGGGGCATGGTAGCCAGTCTATCTGCACCTGTATTCCGTGTTAGTTACACAATCAGCACCGATGGATTAGATAAACTTTACAAACAAATTAAATCCAAAGGTGTGACAATGACGGCACTACTAGCCAAAGCTGTAGCCGTAACATTACAAAAACACCCCATTCTTAATGCCAGTTATTCAGACCAAGGCGTTGTTAAGCACTCTGACATTAATATTTCCGTAGCAGTGGCCATGGATGACGGCGGATTAATTACACCGGTTTTACAGAATGCAGATGCAATTGACATCTATTCTTTATCTCGTAATTGGAAGTCTTTAGTAGAACGCGCGAGAACAAAACAGTTACAACCAGCAGAATACAACAGCGGTACTTTCACCCTTTCTAACTTAGGAATGTTTGGTGTAGATACCTTTGATGCGATTTTACCTCCTGGACAAGGTTCTATTTTAGCCATTGGTGCATCACGTCCCCAAGTAGTAGCCACAGCCGACGGGTTATTTGCTGTGCGTCAACAAATGCAAGTTACTATTACCTGTGATCATCGTATCATTTATGGTGCTGATGCCGCCGGATTCTTGCAAGACCTAGCGAAGTTGATTGAAACCAATCCTCAGTCTTTGACGATGTAATACTTATTATTTGGTATTATTGATCATCCAGTTCTCCCCTTCCTTGCTGGGAGGGGCTAATGCTGGGTTTTTGCGACTACACCGGGGATCTATAAAAAATATAAACATATACAAATTCCAAATTCTAAGAACTAACATAAAAACAAACTATTCATTAAAAATTAGCGTGTGTTATGACAACCAAAAAACAATTCAATAGCTTTGAAGAAATGCTATCCGGTTCAGATTTACCCGTCTTAGTAGACTTTTATGCTGATTGGTGTGGCCCTTGTCAAATGATGGTACCAATTTTAGAACAGGTCAACAACCAATTAAAAGACAGATTACGGATTGTCAAGATTGACACAGAAAAGTATGGAAATCTAGCAAGTCAGTATCAAATTTCAGCTTTACCAACCTTGGTACTATTTAAACAAGGTCAACCCGTGGGCAGAATTGAAGGTGTTATGGAAGCACAACAGCTAGTAAAACACTTACAACCACTACTTTAAATAGTCTCTCAAATTAGAGATGCGAAATTCCGCGTCTCTATAGTTTTCACCGATCGCAATTGACTTTTTTCGAGAATCTGCGCTAATCTGCCATTAAGACCAATAATCAATCGAAATTTTCAAAGCTAAAATACAGGTATTACTTAAATACAACTTAGTATGAAATTCAATGTCACGATTGATCGAGATGAAGATGGTGTCTGGATTATTGAATGTCCTAGTATTCCTGGTTGCATTAGTCAGGGAGCGACAAAAGACAAGGCTATAGAGAATATTCAAGATGCGATTTCTGCTTGCTTACAGGTTAGGGCAGAAATGGGGTTGCCATTGACTATTGAAACTAAACAAGTAGAAGTCTTAGTATAGTTATGGCATCAAAATTACCTGTTCTGAGTGGACAAGAAGTAGTTCGTACTTTTGAAAAGCTGGGCTGGCGATTTGCACGCCAAAGTGCAAGTCATATAATTTTGGTCAAAGAAGGTGAAATAGTAACTTTGTCTGTTTCTGATCATCATGAGGTGGCAAAAGGGACTTTACGTGGACTGATACGACCTGAGTTCGATATAAATAATCATCCTGAAAACTAATTATATCAGACTTTTCTCAATTAGC
>NZ_KE384628.1:8650-34517 GCF_000426905.1 Dolichospermum circinale AWQC131C | reverse complement strand
TCAGTTTTCGTTTCTAAATCACAAAAATTAATCACTCTGTAAGCGGGAGCATCCTTCGATGAAAGGATTTTGAAGATTTATGTTTAAATTTTGTTATGTGATTCAATAAAATTCTGACTCTTTACCATCTCCCCAAACGGCAAAAAACACCGATGACACCAACCATCAACCCACAACGCCAGAATTTTAAACCTCGTCCCACAATTAGGACACTCAGAGAGCAAAGTTAAATGATGATGCTGAGACTGATCTATAAAACTTACCCAAAACTATCTAAGTCTAGACACATCTGGACAGCGATCATCTTAGTGTTTATTTCCTGCTTCACTGTAGTCTCAAGATGACTCTTGAATTGTTGATGGGAGTTTAAGTTTTTCGCCTTCTTTTTGTTGGGCGGCTAAAATAATCCTTAATTTCAGCATTTGCCCAATTGTAGGCTTGTCTAGCTACTCCAGAAGCCTTGAGAAAAGCTGTAACTTGTTGGTTGTTTGGGATGAGCGCATTCTTGAAACTAAGTAACATTGTTCGACCTCCAATGCTTTGATTGCTATTTAATCTAAAATTAATCTAAAAAAGTACATTCCGGCAAGTTTGTCTACATCTGGCTAGAATTTAAGTGACATTTTCAAACCCCAATTCCTGAGCGCGTTCCTTCGAGGCTTTGACAGCTTCCATAACAGCAGAACGGAAGCTGGCCTTTTCCAACGCGCTAACACCAGCAATTGTCGTACCACCGGGGCTGGTAACTCTGTCTTTGAGTTCAGCGGGATGGATTTTGGTTTCTTGTAAAAGTTTAGCTGTTCCTAATACTGTTTGTATAGCTAGTTGTTGTGCCATTGCTCTATTTAAACCTACAGCAACACCACCATCAGCTAAAGCTTCAATCATCAATGCCACATAAGCAGGTCCACTCCCAGACAAGCCTGTAACTGCATTCATCAGGGTTTCGGGAACTTCCACCACTTCCCCCACAGCAGCAAAAATCTTTTCTGCTATTTGTTTATGACTAGCGTAAGTGTAAGCACCTAGAGAAATTGCCGTCATTCCCGCGCCTACTGTGGCGGGAGTGTTAGGCATAGAGCGAATTATGGGGAATTGGCTAAAGGCTGCTTCCAATTGTTTTAAATTTACACCCGCTAGTATAGAAATGATTACGGGTGAATTTTCTGCCGGGAGAATATGCGCTAATTCCTGCGCTACAGTAGTAAATATCTGGGGTTTGACTGCCAACATAACAGCTTCCTTTGCTTCCCCTAAAACCAGACTATTATCTGTAGTTACAGATATTCCATATTTTTGTTCTAAATAGCTGCGGCGTTCCCCCTGGGGTTCGCTGACTATAATTTCTGATGGTTGATAAGTACCAATTGTAATAAGGCGGGATAATAGGGCTTCTGCCATTACCCCGCCACCAATTAAGCCAAATTTTATATTCATTGTCATTAGTCACTAGCTAGTGGTCAATTCTTAATAGTTAATTATCCTTGTTTACGAAACGCTAGGGCGAATACAATTAATTGGGGATTTAAAACTATGGACTAATGACTAATTTAGCGCTACTGTGCCATCCGCGTGGGTTCATTTCCCCAAGCTGACGTTGGTGTAACAGGGGGACGGGCAGGACGGGCTTGGTTAATAGGTACTTCATGTACTAAACCGCCTTGGGTGCTAACTTGTACGCAACTGGGGGTAAATAAGAAGATGCTTTCGCCAATTCGCTCTTGATGTCCGTCTAAGGCATAAGTACCACCGGCAACAAAGTCAACTGCCCGTTGAGCTTGATCAGGGTCCATAATGGTCAAGTTTAATACTACTGATTTGCGTTCGCGTAAGGCCTGAATTGCCTGAGGCATTTCTTCAAATGTCCGAGGTTCTAAAACTAGAACTTCAGATATTCCATTAATTGCGCCCGGCATACCAATAACATTACTCATAGGCTTGGATACTGTTGGTGCTATTTCATCTGTGGTTGCAGGTGGATTTTCTCGCCAACGTCGAGGAGGAGCAGTTTCCTGTGGGGTGGGCTGAGGATTGGGTTGTTGATAGACATTCTGATAATTATCGCCGGCATCGGCTTCTTCTTCGTAGTATTCGTATTCTACCTGCTCATTCAAACCGACAAAATCCCTGAGTTTAGAAAATATATTGGCCATGTTGTACACTCCCGGATGAAAATTACCCTAATTTTTCTGGCTATAAGTTGCATTTCGGCGGCTTGTAGCCAGTATTCATAACTATAGTAGATGCTTGACTTATAAATTGTACTACTTACTTTATTCTTTAGTACAAATGATCAATTATCAACATTATTCATGTTAATGCCCGTACATTAACGAATCCATAACAACAAGTTAAGATTATAGCCTAATGATAATTAAAAATAAAGGTGGTCAGACCCCTTTTGCAATTCAGCATTATTTATGAGATTATTTTATTTTTTGACAATTCTGGCGACTTTCAGCGGCTAGGAGTAAAATCCTTAATTAGGCCTTTGTGATCAAAATTAGTATCTGATTTAATTGCATACCGCTATATCAATAGCTGAGAGTATAGATTCTCGAAGGATTGTCAATCTGTTCTGGATCACCACAGCTACAGCGTTATCTACGAACGTTGACCAAACAGTATTGTACCTAATCTTACCATGGTTGCCCCTGCTTGCACCGCCAATTGGTAATCTCCAGACATACCCATTGATAACTGCTGCATTGTAATATTTGACCAATTTTGTGATCCGATGGTTCGCGCTAGTTCGTATGTACTATTAAACACATTCAAGATTTCTTCAGATTCCAACCCTAGAGGCGGAATTGTCATCAAACCTTGAATTTGTAAATTTTGACATTGATTGAGTGCTTCCAAGTCAGCAAATAATTCTGGAATCATCCAACCAGATTTATTCGCATCGGGGAGAATTTTTACTTGTAAGCATACCTTTGGGGTCACTCCCAATTCTTGCGCTAGAGTATTTAAGCGTTGTGCTAGTGCTAAGTTATCTACGGAGTGAATCCACTGAAATAGTTCTAAGGCTTTTTTAGCCTTATTACTTTGTAGATGTCCTATAAAGTGCCAGGTAATATCCGATAAATCTTGTAACTCGGCTTGTTTACTGGCAGCTTCTTGGATGCGACTTTCGGCAAAATCACGAATTCCTGCGGTGTATGCTTGCCGCATAAATTCAGTAGATACTCTTTTTGTGACAGCAATCAACCTCACTGTAGGGGGTAGTGAGGGGCGAATATTAGCAAGGCGATCGCTAATGGAATTAGTCATTGGAACGTGCGCTGGAAAACACCTTGAAGTTGATCATACTCTTGGGAGTTACCACTACGGCGCAAAATACGTAAACGGTTTTCCAGCATCATTCTAGCTTCAGTGCGGCCAATGGGCTGAAATTTCAGGACTTTAAGTTCACTTGTTACCAGAAAAAATAAGCGTTGGGCATAGAGTGTGGTAAACAGATCCTGGTTCTCATCAACCATACTGATCCTATAAAGCAAACCCCAAGTTGGATGATTTAGGTAAGTTTCTGAGTTTTCTGGATTCATTTCCTAGTCAAGGTTGGGAGTATATAGGGTGTTTTGCAATTAACTAACATTCAGAGGATAGTACGTCCCTTCCGCCAAAATTTTCGTTGACAATGGGAAAATAACTATTGTATTACAATTTCCCACAGCTAACAATACTTTTTTGTATTGGATCATAACCTAAGTTGATGCGGTATTGCCATGGCTGCCTCCATCGTGCCACAATTCTCCCTTAATGGCGCAAAGATGGACATTTATCCAGCCGGCATATAGCAGGAGTCGGGAGAAAGAAAGAAAAAAGGAGAAATAAATTTTTATCCTGCTTCCCAGTCCCCTAGCTTTTTCCTGTCACCGATTTTTCAGAGAAGGAAAATTTTTACCGCCTAATTCAATTTGTCCAGTCACACAGCCCGCTTTTAACCTAGTTATTAAATACTCTAAATCATCGGCAATAAAATTTGTACCATGATCTGGTTCTACCAAGCTAATTAATTTGACATTATTAATTATTTGATTACCTAAATTAGCAATTCCTAAAAAGTTTAAAACTCCTGATTCATAAGTTCCACAAGGTACAGCAGGATTATTCATCCCCACACAGTATTCATTTTCTTGAAACCAATCAAAATCAGGATAACCATGAAAGTGAACTATGGGCGCACCATTTTTAATTAATTCTGGTGTGTATAAAGCCGCTGCTAGACTAATAGCTAACATGACATAGATATCATAGGAAGGTTTAATATCTGCGTTTTTTGATTGATTTCCTAATGGTAATTGTAGATGTAATTTGTCTTTTAAACCAATACGAAGAATATCAGAATCAATATTTAAAGCTGTTTTATTTGCGCCAGACCGAGAACTAACTAGCCAAATATCAGGTATTTGTTTAAATCTATTTTTTGCGTTGATATTTAGTTTTAGATAACGTCTACCTTGTTGATTTTGACGAAGTTCATAACTACTAAATCCGGGTACAGGTAATAGATTTTCCCATGCGTCAATAGTGATTTCTGGTTCACCTACATAATTAGGAGGTTCAGCATAAGCTACAAAACCGTAAGATACTCCTGTTCTGCCATTAACGATAACATTGACAATATCTCTATGGGATTTTCTTTTAATAACTTGGTCTAATTTAAACCCCGCTGGAAACAAACCTGTAGATCCTAATTCTTCACCCATTTTTACCAATTTATGAGCATATTTTGATAAATGAGGATTATATTCTCCCAGTTGAAAATGGTTAATCAATAAAGGAGTAATAGGGACAAATATTTTAGGAATAAGCGATTTTAAGGCAAAATCTTCAACTTCATCCTGATCAAAGTTAGAATCTGAGAGATTCATATTTAGAATAGAAAATTTTTCATGGGATATACCAATGACAATTTCTGAAAAAGTTTTCACTAGTGTATTTATCCCCATGGGGATTTTTTCTGTATAAGGTGTAGTTGGGTTAACAAATTTATCATTTATATCAGTCAAGATTACCACTTGTGTATTTGTAGGATCTTCCACATATTTAGCTGCGTGATCTTCAGCCCAACTACTCAATTTAGCAATTTGTACAACAGACATTTGTTGTTTTTCTTTTAGCCATCTATAAGATAATTTATACCAACTTTCAGCGATAATTATGCCTAATTTTCTTAACCATGAATTTGGTCTTTCCACGTCCACAATAGCATTAATATCTGCTCTAACTACCTGCATTTTTAAAGATTGATTCCAGTTAATAATAGGGATTTTAATAGTATGTCGTAATTCCATTGTGGCTTCTTTCCAGGGAATTACTGTCACACCATGCTTTTGCAAGTAGAAAATTAATTGTTGACGAAATCTAATAATAGCTTTATTTTGATAATAATCAGGCAAAGGTCTAAAAGTAACCTTCAAGTTTTCAGCCATGAATTTAGGATTAATAATTGGAGGTTGGTATCCAATAGGTGATTCTCCAGAAAAACCACCAATTAACTTACCAATAGTTGGTAAACTAATTCCTTGAATTAAAGTTTGATTAGTATAGTTATCTGTAACATTCATTTCCTGAATTAATGCTAAAATATCTGCTTTATATCTAGCTATTTCCAATTGTATTTCTGGAGTAATTACACCTTGGGGAGAACGAATATTAAGTTTGCTATTTTCTGCCCAAAATAATACACCTTTTTGAGTGAGTTTGGCTAAAATTTCTGCTGCATTCATAACAAAATTTCTCGTATTTAAAAACAACAATTTAGAAAAGAGGACACCTGGCTGATAGGATTTTCCTAATCTAGCGAAGTGTCCCAATAATCAAGGAGGAAAAACTAGATTGTCAGTAATTAAACAGAATATGTAGAGGTTATATCTGGATAATTTCTGACTGTAAATTTTCTAATTCTTCAGATAGTCTGATGGAAAGTTCTTCAATGGTGGGATAATACCAAAGGTGAATAAGAGATAATTTGCATCCCAAAAACTGTTCGGACTTACTAGCGATAATTATGGTTTGTGCTGAGTCTAAGCCGTAACTATCTAAAGGTTGACGAATATCTATTTCTTCTGGGTTGACTGCCAATAAAGACGAAATTTCGGAAACTAACCAAGCTTGTATTTTAGCTGTATTATCTTGGTTTTTAAATAGATAAGTGGATAAATTATTATTCATTTTATTATCCATTTATGCACCTCCTATTATTGACAAATGAGAGGAGATTTTCATCATATCTGATATACAATCATCTACAATTTTTTCCATAGTTTGACGATTAATTGCAGGTTGAGAAAACACAAAATTTAAGGTCATTTTTTCCTGAAAAGTAGCAGCATGAACAATAAACATTCCTGCATATAAAGCATGAGAACCAACAAAACTGATTTCCTCTAGTTCTAATTCACCATAAACACGGGGAATATTGACTTTACCAACATTAGAAACTGAGATTGTAGCAGATACTTGATTGGGGAAGAGCAAAGAAAAATTTATCAGGTGTTTAGCGAGAAATATCATGTTAAATATCTCTCCTTGATTTATTTTTTTATTTAAATCATTTTTGATTTTCCGTGCTAATTCCCAAATAGATATATTATTCTTAATTCTATAAAATCCCATCAAAGATGTTGCTAAAACTGTCATATTTTCTGCATTAATTCTAGGTTTTAACCTTTGTCTCAAATCAATATATGATAAACAACTAACTTTAATATAATCTTCATAGCTTTTATTAATTTGTTTGGAGACTGTTAACATTAGTGTCGCACATAAAGCACTTTGTACTGTAGTATTTTCTTGTCTGCATTTTTGAATAAACTTTTGGCTTGATTCTTCGCTAAGTTGTCTATGAATGATTTGACAAGCACGCTGAGAAATGGGAACATAGTTTTCTACTTTTAATGTTTTTGGAGGATTCAAATATTTTTGAAGTGCGATATTTAATAATAAAGCAATTCTAGATAGTTTGTTTTTAAAACTATTTGTCCATGCAGGTAATAGTTTTTCAATGGGTGGAATATGTTCTAAAGTATTAACTACTGGAATAGATTGACCTTCAGTGATTTCTTGACAATAGGTTAAAATTTCTGAGTGAAGTTGGATGCTTGATAACCCGTCAGTAATAGCATGATGTGTAGTTGTAATCAGATAATTGATATTTGGCTGATTTAATACTTTTACAAGTACAACTCTTAGCAGATATTTACTACTATCAATTACTTGATTCATTTCTGCATTAACGACTGCTTCCCATTCCTGAATTTCTACAATATTAACAAGTCTTAAAGGAAGTTTTCCTGTAACTGCGGACTGAAAATAGTAGGAATTTTCAGAATTAATTATGTGAGAATTAAGGACAGGATGACGATATTGAATAATATCTAAAGACTGTCTAAGAACTGTTGCTTGAATATTTCCCTGAATACGACTAATAGTAACTAAGTTCCATGTTTTAGCTCGTTGATTCAGGATTTCCATTGTTTGTTCTAGCTGTCCCAATTTCCTATTTATAGCCATATTTATCACCTTGTAGTTGGTAGTGAGGGATTTATCCCTCATTTATAGCACTAAAGAGCTAACTACAAACTTGGTTGTTTATTTAAGTTAGATACTGGATGATATTGACTAAATTCTTCTGGTATTTGTAAACCTTGAATTTTCAAATTTTGAATGCGATATAAATAAGCAGCACCCGTCATAATTTGATCGGCTATATCAACTACTTGACGATTATTAATATCTGCTAAATAAGAACCACGCACCCAATTATTAAAACTTCCCATTGCTGGTCCACACCAAATTTGATAGTCAATTTCTCGACCTTTTTCTCCAGTATTAGACCACCGAGAAGATAGTCCTAAATACCAGCGAAATATTAATGCCATTTTTACTTTAGGATTATTAGCTGCTTTGCTTAATTTTTCAGGGTGATGTTGAGATAAATAAGTAGATGTTTCTTGCCAAATTTCGGAAATTATTTTTCGCAGAATTTGTTTTTCTAATTTTTCTATTTCATCTGAGGGAATTTCTGCAATTGAATTATAGTTTTTGTATAATTCCCATAGTTTTTGAGCGCGGAGGGGAAAGAGAGTTCCTTTTTTAAGAACTTGTAATTTTACTCCCATTTCAAACATATCAGCCGCTGGAGCCATCATTACATCGGTCATTTCTGCTTCAGCTAATAACTTTTTTGTATATTCAGAAGTACCAGCTTCAATACATGATTGATTAATAGAACCGGTGACAATATAAGCAGCACCCATCATTAAAGCTGCTAATGCTGATTGGGGTGTGGAAATACCACCAGCTACACCAATTCTTACGGGTTTTTCATAATTATATTGACGCTGAATTTCATCTCTTAATTCTAAGATAGAAGGTAATAAACAAATCAAAGGACGATTATCTGTATGTCCTCCTGAATCTGCTTCTACAGTAATATCATCAGCCATAGGAATTTTAGCCGCCAGATTAGCTTGTAATTCGCTAATTAATCCTTGTTCAACTAATTGTTTCAGAATTTTTGTAGGTGCAGGTTTGAGGAACTTAGTAGCAACTTCTCGACGGGAAATTTTGGCGATAATTTTATTGTTGATTTCAATTTCATTAGCTGAATTTAAACTTAGTCCAGCAGACCGATAGTAAACTATATTATCACTCAAATCTAAGAATGCAGAGGCTTCAATTATTCTGATTTGATGCTGTAAATACAAATCAATTAAACGACCTTCGATAGCAGGTTCACTGGGACTATGAAGTAAGTTAAAAGCATAGGATTTGTTATGTAAAACTTGTTTAATTTTATGAATTGCTGTTTCTACACGATTAGGAGATAAACCCCCTGCACCAAAGGAACTTAAAATGTTAGCTTTTCCCAAAGCAATTACCATTTCTTCTGATGCAATACCCTGAGCCATTGCACCAGTCATATATGCGTATTTTACGCCATAAAACTCTAGAAAGCTTGGATCACCTAATTGATGAAATCCGATAGCAGGAACAGTTAAAAGCATTTCTAATTGCTTAGTTTTACCATTAGCACTATAGGATAAACTTCCTACATTACTAATACCAATTTGTCCTTCTTTATTGAGAATATAACAAGGATAATCTAAATTCATCAGTTTATTTTTAATATTTTCCGCATCGAAAGATACAGTATTTAAATCGCCTTGCCATCTTTGATAATTGTTGTTCATTGAGGGAGAAAATTTGAGTCTTTGATGATATTTGTTCAACATACTTTCGATTAACTTGAATATTAGGTTTTAAAAACACAGATGAACGCAGATAAACGCGGATAAATTAATGGATTTTATAATTCTGTGCAGCCTAAAATCTAATTGATATTAGAGTCCTATTTCAAATTAAAAAAATCTATATTTTTATTTTTCTTTTCTTGTTTGTATGACCATTTTTTTGTATAAATCTAATTGCTGCTGAAGAAATATGCTAAGTTCTTGAAGCGATGTTTGTCGAGATTGTAATAAAAAGCTGTGTGCTTTAGCCAAACGCAGATTATTATCATTTAAACCTTGATAATTAGGGAGAGATTTAATACTGCGTTCATAATTAAATAAGGAAGTATCTGGCAAGGATGATTGATTTTTGTAAGCAATTTCTTGTTCAAATTTGATATTGGGTAAAGAATATAAAGGTGATAAGTCTAACTCAACTCGATGACTAAATAGTTTAGCTAATGCTTTAATAATAGAGGTGTGATCATCTGCACCTCTTTTATTTAGAGATACAGTTAGATGTTCTTGATGTTTGAGAATTTCGCTAATCCAACGGCTACAGTTACTACCAACACCGACTTCAATAAAGATTCTGATATGATCATTATAAACATGATTAACTAAGCGAGGAAAATCAAGTTGTTGGCAGAGGGTTTTGGCGATATTTTTACCAATTAAATGACTATCAATTTTTATGGGTGAATATTCAGCAGCAGAATAGAAAATTGTGTTTGAATCTGTTTGAGTTGGTAGGGTATTAACTTTAACTAATTCATCATATTCAGATTGCATTGGTTCACAATGAATTACATGATTAATTGATGTAGGAAAAGCGTCACATTTTAAAGTTTCAATCACTCTTCGACAAGCCTGAGTTTCACCGGCAATAACTACTTCTTCTGGTGTATTAATTAAAGGTATATAAACTCGTTGTTCATTTTTTAAAATGTTTTTTACTTGAGAATATGCACAGATCAAAATGTAGCTACTCCACAATTCTTCGCCTTTATTTTCATCAATTAAAGGTAATCCCCAATGTTGACGAACTGCATTTTTAGGACCTGATAGCCGGGTTTTAAATAAGGGTGATGAGTGCAAATAATCACTGGTACTTTTAAAGCTGGTCCAGATACCTTGGGCTAACATCATACTGGTTTCACCAAGGCTATATCCGAAAGCATAAGGTGATTGAATCTGGAAATATTTTTTTAAAATTGCTGTCATTAATCCAGCGAAACCAACTTCTGATTCCAGCATAGAAACTGGATCATTTATTAATGTTTGTTCTATAGTTTCTAGTTGTCTTTTTGATAGTTTATTAATGCTACGAGGATAGAGAATTTTTTCAATGTTAGCGACTCGATTATAAACACTTTTAATGACAATATCATTATGTAATTGGGGAAAAAGACGGAAAATATTTCTGCCTATTCCTATATAAGAAGTAAAAGAACCAGGATAAACAAAGGCAACATGACCTTTTTTTCCTTGGGGATTAATTGTAAAATAACTACCAAGGGGAGTTTGCCAATCTTTACCAGTATTGAAAGCAATATTTACTCCCTGAATTGCCCTTTCAATTTCTCGTTTTAATTCCTCTGGATGTCGTGATAGAATTGCTAAAGCATAGGTTGATTTTTGATATCGCTGATATTTTTGGAAATAATTACTAGCCAGTTGAGATAGGCAAGAAATACCTGTAATATTTTCTTGAAGTGCGGTAATTTGTGCTAATAAAGAAGCAGGATCATCTCCGGCAATAGTAAATAAATAATAAGGCATTTGTTCCAAATATTTACTATTACGTTCTATCTGGCTGATTTCTTCTGACAAAATTAAATGTCCATAAGTATTATCTTGATTATCTTGATTATCTTCTTCCGTAATATTTACCGCAGCTATTCTTTTAGTCGTATCAGATTCTAAAAACCAAGGTTTTGATTCTACTGCTACATAAAAAGGGCTTCCCTGCCAAATTTCTGGCTGTTTAGGATTTGACCAGTGGGGAACACCAGGAATATAACGATGATATAGACAAAGCGCAGTTTTGATCAGACTAAATATACCAGCAGTGGCTTGTGTATTGCCAATATTTGCTTTAACGCTACCCATAGCACAACTGAGATTTTCTTTTCCTGTCTGATAAGCTGATATTAAACCTTGAATTTCTGCTGTATCTGCGTTAGAAATCCCACTAGCAACAACTTCTAAATAACCAATATCTGCGGCTTTAATCTCTGCTATTTGAAACGCTTCCTGACAAACTTGAGTAACAATTTCTGGGTGATTTGGAGAATGTTTCACTACACTCAAACCATCAATAACTGCATAGATACGATGATTTTGTTGTTTAGCTGTTTCATGTAATTGAAATACAACTGCGGCTACACCTGCTGTTTTAATTATATCTTTCGCATTTTCATCATAACTAAAAGTATATACACCTCCATTAACTTCCCTTGGGTAATTTCTATCTATTCCCACAATTAAAACAGCTTCAAATTGTTGATTAGTTAATAATTGTTGACTCATATATAAAGCTGATAAAAGGGATTTTTCTACCGACAAAAATCCTACTTCCGCACAAATATAATTAGCTAAAGTAGAATTTTCTAAAGAAGAAATAATAATTAATCCTATTTTTGTTTCCGGTTTAATTTGAGCATCTTTAAGAGCAGAATTGATCACTTCTCGAGTTAATGGACTTTGCTGATCATCTGAAGATATAACTGCATCTTGCTTAGTTTCATAAATCAGTCTTTCAAATTTATTTAATGTTGATGAATTACTAACAAAACAATCCATACCGACAATTGCTAACTTGGGATTTTGTGCAATTAATTCCATGATCATTCTCCAGATTTTAGAATTTAATTCTCTGCGTGAAAAGTATCTAATATTTTGCTATTTGTCTAGGTAAAATTGTTCCTTTTGCACCAATCATGCGATTATAAATTTGTCCTTGACGATTATAGGTAATCACATCTGTAATTACCGAAGATTCTGTTTTTGATTTCACCTCACAAGTAACATAAAATGTTTCACCAAAAGGCACTTTTGCAAATTGTTCAAAGTTGTTAATTTCTGATGGTAAACAGCCAACTTGATGAAAATGTTGAGTCCAAATCCAGAGAGAATGAATCTGGACATCTGCTATATAGGGATTAAATGTTTTAACTAGAAATTGTCCTTGTTCTCTTACCGTTGGTTCTGATAAAAAGCATTCAATTGTTATCTGACTAAGACTAGTATTTAAAACTGATTTTACACCTTGAAAAGTGACTCCATGAAATAAGCTAGAAGCATTTACTTGATACAATTCTTGATGATTTTTGAGTAGATTTTGATCATGATTAAAGTTTAGGTTTTCATAATTTGGAACTGGAGGAATTTCTCGTTTGAGAATTAAATTCGTGCTAAAATGATAACGGATTTTTTTATCTGGCGTTTGACTACTAATTTTAGCAGCAAGTTCTATTTGTTGATTTTCATGTTTCGCAAGTTCTTGAATTTCTAAAACATATTCATTTGCTAAAGTTTCATCAAAAACTATGCCCTTTAAAACTTTGAAATCTGAAGCAATAAAAGCTGTAAAACCGGGATATATTTGTTCACAAGCATTTGTCATCCATGACAAACCACAGGTAGCAGGAAGTACAGGAAAACCAGCGATAATATGATCCTGTAAAAATGGGTTTTCCGCTAATGTTAATTGGCGTTTAATGCGATAGTTTTTTAAATCATTAGATAAGGTCAACGGAACATAAAATAAAGGACTGCCAATCACTAATTGAACTGTATTTTGATCAGGGTTTGTTAATTCGTCAATTAATATTTGTGTTCCTGTTTCTATGGGAATTACCTCAATTTCTCTTTCCGCAAAGGCTTTTTTTAATTCTGGTGATACCATACCACTTTCCCAAGGTCCCCAGTTGATAGCCATGACATGACAATTAGGGTAATTATGTTTAATTAAATGGGCAGATTTGTTGAGTATTTCATTGGCTATGGCATAATCTGATTGTCCCACATTGCCATAAAATCCGACTACGGAAGAGAACAAAACTAAATATTGTAATTGACTCGCTGGTACACATCTTAAAAGATTTTCTAAACCTTGAATTTTAGCTGCATAAACATTTTCAAAATCCTGAATTGATTTCTTTTCAATGCGTTTATCAGCTAAGTTTCCTGCACCATGAATAATACCAGTTATCGCCCCAAAACGTTCAATTACATCTGCCAATTTTGATTCTAATAATACTTTATCGGTAATATCTATACTCAGATATTCCGCTTGTCCTCCTGCTTTTTGAATAGCTTTGAGAGTATTTTGAATTTCTCGCTGTGAGGAAATAAGTTGATACTTTTTTTGTACCATTATTGGTGTGGGCTTTTCTCCTTGGGCTTGGAAATTTTCTAAAATTCGCTGTTTTAATTCCGCTTCATTTTCACAATTTTCTGCCCAAACTGGTTCAGGTTCTGTGCTGGAACGCCCCAAAAGAATAAATTTACATTGATATTTTTGAGCAATTTTAATTACACATTGGGCTGTGATTCCTTTTGCACCACCACTTACTAAAAATACTTGATCTTTGGTAATTTCTTTAGGAGAATTGGTGGTTACTAATGGGGTGAAATCTGCAATTAAGTTAACTCTACCTTTGCTGCTATAGCCTACTTCTTGAATTAACAAATTTGAATCATGAATTTCGGCGAGAATATGTTTAACAGATGTTTCTAAATCTAACTCTGGATTTAGGTCAATAGAACGACAAAATACATTTTCCCATTCTTGATTAAGACTCTTAGTAAGTCCAAATAATCCTCCTGCAATAGCACTAAATTTATTGGTTTCTCCTAATCCAAATTCACCATCTAAATACGCCACGTTAATAAAACAACTGCGTCCTAATTTTGCAGCTTCATTTAGTGGTTCTTTCAGATATTTAGCGATTAAAAAAACGTGGCGAAGAATAGATTTATCTACGTCTAATGGTGTTAACGGGTGAAGGTGAATAAATGCAGCTACAGTACCATAATTATCATGAATTTGTTTTAACTGTTGTTGTAAAGTGTCTTCATTCCAATCATTTAAAACTACTCTATTGATTCCTTGATTAACATTTGATTCGATACCAGGAAAACTTAAAATCACTGTTTTCCAGCCTTTATCTGTCAAACTTTTTGCTAATCTCTCGGTAATAAAAGAACCATTATCAGTTATTAATGCAATATGGTTATCAGCAAGAGAAAATTCTAAACTGTCAGGTGCGGAAAGTTGTTGTAGTTTTGCAATACTACGGCGGATATTTGGCTGAGGTGTGGTTTTTGTTATCTCTACTATTTCTTCAGTTAATAACTTAGTAATTTTCTGGGCTTGCTGCTGCATATAACTAGCAATTTCGCCCAAATTTCTCAATTCTCCAATTTCTTCAGGGTTGGGTTTAGGTAAGTCGGGATATAGTTCTAATAAACTTCCTAAAATTTCTACTTTTTTGATGGAATCAATTCCCAAATCTGCTTCTATATCCATTGACAGTTCTAACATTTCTAACGGATAACCTGTTTTTTCACTGACTATGTTTAATAGGGTTTGACTCAGGGTGGCTTTATCTATGTTAATTGGGATTTTGGGAACTACGGTAATAGTTTTCTCTGCGTTATTGATGAATGGGATGATTTTTTCCTCACCCAGAGGCGCGGAGTCGCTGAGTATTTGAGGGTGATTTACATGATTAATAGCTGCTTTTTCTGAGGTTAGTAAATGAAAATGTTCTTGGAAAAGTTGAAAATAGTTTTGGGTATATTCCTGTTGATATTTGAGGTATTTTTCATGAATACGCAGAGTATCACCTTGATGATCATGAAATCGCATCATGTTACGTTCAGAACTGGAAATTATTAATTCTAGAATTTTAGCTTGATGTTCTGTAGTTTCACTATTTTCTAATAATGAATACTGTTGTTGCATTAATTGAGAAAAGGTTTTTGTGTATTCTGTTTGGCTGTGCAATGACTGTTCATGAATGTGAATAATATCCCGTTGTTGTTGACTAAATTCTGTGATGAAATTTCCTAAGATATCAATAACTTTTTCATAATTTTGGGGCTGAATTTCTGCTTCTTCTAATTTTTCATTAAATGAAGTTACAGGCTTTTCGTTAACTGTTGGTTGAGGTGATACAAAGCTGATCTGAGAACCATTTTCTAAAGCTTTTGCAAAGGCTTTTTGAGTTTTTTCGGTAATATTTGTACTGTTTAATCTCACGTTCAAAACTTTTTGTTGAGGAACTTCAGTAATTTTATTTGGGACTTGGTAGGGGTCTATGTTTTGCAAATATAATCCAGCTACTTGCAATTGAACTATAGCTTGTCGGAGAATTTTATCACTATCTTGAGTATGATTTGCATTTACAGCTATCGCTATGTGGGGTTTATCACTCAAAATCTCCTTCACTAAATTAGTCAGGACATTTTTGGGACCAAATTCTACAAAACAATAACCACCAGCAGCATAAATGTTTTCAATTTCCTGCTGAAATAATACCTGATTTAACAATTGTTCCTTGAGAATCTTTTGGATAGCGTGGGGTTCTTGGGGATAACATTCACCCGTGATATTTGTATAAACGGGAATTTGGGGTTCGTTGAAATTTACTTTTTCAACAGCTTGGGCAAAAGGTTTTTGAGCATGAGATACTAATGGTGTATGAAATCCTGCGGAAACTCGTAATAAAAAAGTAGAAAATCCTTGATTTTTGAGAATTTCTTGTACTTGATTAATTTCATTTTTCTTCCCAGCTAATACTACTTGTTTCTGAGAATTTCTATTAGCAATAACTACTTGGGGGAAGTTTTTGATTACTTCCATTATTTGACTAATATCTCCTTTAACAGCTAACATTCCTCCCGCATCAAAATTAGGATTTACAGGTGCAGCCATGGCTTGTCCTCTGGCTTTTGCTAAGAACAAATAATCCTCTTCACTTAATACGCCCGCAACCCACAAAGCTGTTAATTCACCGAAACTATGACCGGCAACAAAATTAGGTTTAAATCCAGCTTGTTGCAATATTTTATATAATCCCGCACTAAACACACCAATTGCAGGTTGTGCATATTCAGTTTTATGCAATGTTTCTAACTGGATTTGCTTTTGTGCTTTATCAATAACTGGTGGTGGAAATACTACTGTTGATAAAGGTTGTAAACCATCTTCACACAACAGACTATCTATATGCGTATATGTTTGCCGCAAACAAGGAAAATTCATTACCAACTCCCGCCCCATTTCTAAGTATTGTGAACCTTGTCCAGAAAACAAAGCCACCACTTTACCCGTCATATCTATCCCCGTTTGACGGTAGTAAATCCCTTGAGGATGTTCCCATGATTGGGCTTCAGGCTTCTGTTTTAGCCCTTCAATCGCAATTTCCAGTAATTCCTTCCCTTGGGCTAAATCATTGGCTACAAAGCCAATTCTGGCGTAATTAAGGGGAATCTTCCCAAGTTGAGAATCAGTAACTAATTGTTGATAGTATTTTTCTTTACTCTCACTCTGTAGTTGTTGGTGGATTTGCTGACAATGAGATAACAAGGCTGAAGCTGTAGGGGCAAATATTAGCAAGGATTGTGGAGTATGGTGTAAACGGTACGGGTGATGATGTTCATGTTCATATTCTTCTAAAACAACGTGATAATTTGTACCACCGAATCCAAAGGCACTGACTCCAGCCCTTCTCGGTTGGGTAGGATGACTTACCCAAGGTCTCGTCTCCGTATTTAAGTAGAATGGTGAGTTTTCAATGTTCAGTTTAGGATGGGGCTTACTGATATTAATTGTCGCTGGTAAAACTTTATGGTGTAACGCCAAAGCCGCTTTGATTAGACTAGCTGCACCAGCGGCAGCTTTAGTATGTCCAATTTGTGATTTAACAGTTCCTAAAGCGATATGCTGTTTTTTGGGGTTATTTTCACTAAAAACGGTGGTAATTGAGCTAAATTCTGTAGGGTCTCCTACCATCGTTCCTGTACCATGAGCTTCAATCAGACCTATACTGGTAGGGGATATTTCTGCTTCTATATATGCACGACGTAAAGCATTTATTTGTCCTTCGGGACGAGGAGCATAGATACTTTTATACTTACCATCACTAGAACTGCCAACACCTTTAATAACTGCATAAATGCGATCACAATCTCGTTGAGCATCTTCTAAACGCTTGATTACCAGCATCCCCACGCCTTCGCCTAACATCATTCCATCAGCATCAGCATCAAAAGGCTTCACCTTATCCCCAGGGGAAACAGCGGGGGTTTTGCTAAAGCACATATAGGCGAAAATAGAATTATCAGTATCCACACCGCCAGTTATCATCATGTCGGCGCGATATTCTGTTAATTCGCTAATAGCCATTCTTAATGCACCTAATGAACTCGCACAGGCTGCATCTACTACGCAATTCATCCCGCCTAAATTTAAACGGTTAGCAATACGTCCAGAAATGACATTAGCTAACATTCCAGGGAAGGCATTTTCTTCCCATTCTACATATCCACTTTTGATTTTTTCAATAATTTTCTGGCTATCTTCCTCTGATAAACCACTATTTTTAAGAACCTTTTTCCAAAGTGGATCTTGTAATCTTGCACCCAAAGGAACAGCCAATTGTCTACCAATTGCTACTCCTAATATTACTCCTGTTCGTTCATGATTAAATTGACGAGATG
Source organism: Dolichospermum circinale AWQC131C (assembly GCF_000426905.1). Taxonomy (NCBI): domain Bacteria; kingdom Bacillati; phylum Cyanobacteriota; class Cyanophyceae; order Nostocales; family Aphanizomenonaceae; genus Dolichospermum; species Dolichospermum circinale. The sequence goes on along the minus strand of NZ_KE384628.1, from coordinate 16,542 downwards.
CACCATAACCAGCATCTTCCATTGCCTCTTTTGCCACTACCAAACCGAGTAACTGTGAAATATCTGTCACCTCTAAAATATTAGGAGGTAAGCCAAATTCCATGGGATTAAAATCAATATCTGGCAGAAAACCACCCCGTTTACAATAGGTTTTATCTTGGGCTTTGGGGTCAGGATCATAATAATCATCTATATGCCAACGAGAAGGGGGAACATCAGTAATACAATCCACTTTCTGAATAATATTTTGCCAGTATTCCTGTAAATTCTTCGCTTGGGGAAAGATAGAAGCCATACCAATAATTGCTATGTTAGTAGTTCGCAATTTGGTATTAATTTCACCTTTCATCTTTGTGGTATTAGGCATATCTTTTTTCACCTTTATCATCTTGAGTACAGACCTTTCACAGGTACTAATTTCAGATTGTAACCGTGCGAAAGCAGCTTCAAATGTGGAAGCAGCCATAATCATATTTCACTCTTTTGATCGGGCATTCAGTTAATAGAAGGTTTTTAAAATTTAGTTAATTTCAGAAGATATGACTTTCATTTATTTAGGCATATCCAGCCTATTGATTTTCATCTTTAAAAGTGGTGACAACCCTATTACAACTCATTAGCAACTTACGTGCAACTTTAAAAAAGTCTTGCAAATGTAAAATTGATAGAGATGTCAGATAAATATCTTAGCTTATCCAATACAGTCATTATTATCTAAGTTTTAGCCATTGTGACCAAAGTTGCATATAGATTTCATATCTCTTTAATATAAACAAGGCAGCCGATTTAAAATCGTATTTTGAACATCAAGAGTTCTAGATACCTGATTGATAAAAGAAGTCAGGTATCTTGAGGAATTGTATTTATTGCTAAATTCTGTATTTTTACATCTATCGTCAGAAATATATTTTCCTGACTGTAAAATTTGTCACCATAAAATATATCTTAGGAATTAAAAAATATTTTTCAATTTATTTAAGTCCAAACTTTGAGATAATAAAAATTAAGAATAAGTCAAGAATTTAAAACTTGCAATTTTTACAAAGTTCATATATTGCGATAATTATCGTTTTATGAAACAACTTGTTGCATATAGGTTGAAATTCTTAAAAAATTAGTTTATTCTATATGATTAAATCAGGGAAATTAAAACAATGTTTTAGCATCAACTCAGACAGTTCAACTTGATTATAACATTTGGCTTCTGCAATATTGAACTTACAAAAACTATAAGGGCTTGCTGGCATGAGACTATCTGAATTAGATCCACTCATCCCGCTGAATGAGTTACGAGAAGATCTCCTCAAATTACCAAAAGGTTACTCATTTTATGAAGATGAATTAGTTGATTTTTTATCACGAAGAAGATGGCCTGAAAGCAATCGTCGAATTGATAGAACAACATTTTGGCGGTGGCGTAATGACAACGCTATTGAACATCAAAAAATCTTTAGTCGTTTGGATCTTCTCAAACTGTGTCAAATTTGTGATCATTACCGAGTAGACGGAACACGCAGCGAATACTTGGCAATTATGCGGAAGAAAAAAGAGAAAGAGGTAGTTCTAAATAAATAAAAATCCTGATATTGGTAATTGGTATTATTAGGAATAATATTTGATATTTGATATTTGCATATAATGGCTAAAATTTTTCAAATATTACTTATGATTCCTGCAAAAACTAATTACCAATTACCTGTCAAAATTTTGATCTTTAATTAGTTAAGTATTTTATATAATCATCAAGTCTTAAAAAATAAGCAAGATTTTGATTAATAGTATTTTGCTGGATATTATATTAGACCCAAGGTTATCAAGAGATGCTATCAAGTGTAATGTCTTTTCTGTCTCTTATTTAGAGTCATAAATTGTCATGTTTCCTAATTTAAAAGACAAAATTATGCTACACAAAGAAAAGCACTCATTAATAAAACCTGTAGGTTTATGTCCGATAATATTGGCGAGTTCTGGAGTTATAGCTACTGGTGTAATATCTATTTATGGCCTTTCATATTTTCATTTTCAGAAAACTTCAAAATCAGCCTCTACCATATCTTCTGTTACCCCTAATTTAATCCCTACTATTACCGCTGTTGCTGCTTTAGGACGTTTAGAACCCCAAGGAGAAGTAATTCGTCTCTCAGCACCTAATTCTCAAACAGGGATAAGAGTTAATCAACTCCTAGTTAAAAAAGGAGAAAAAATTCGTCAAGGACAAGTAGTAGCAATTCTTGATAATTATATTCCTAATATTGCAGCTTTAGAAAAAGCAAAAAGACAAGTAGAAGTTAGTCGAGCAAACCTTCAGCAAGTAAAAGCAGGTGCAAAATTGGGTGATATTTTTGCTCAAAAAGCTGCAATTTCCCGTTTAGAAGCTGAATTACGAGGATCATTTTTCACACAAAAAGCCACAATTGCTCGTTTAAAAGCTGAATTAAAAAATTCAGAAACCGAAAATAAAAGATATCAAAAATTATATCAAAATGGTGCTATTTCTGCTTCTGATGCAGATACTAAAAGATTACGCCGAGATACTGTCCAACAACAACTTAATGAGGCTAATGCTAGTTTAAAACGAACTATAGAAACTTTGCAAAAACAGTTAACTGAATCTAAAGCTAGACTCAATAGTATTGCAGAAATTCGCCCCACAGATGTACAAGTTGCCCAAGCAAATCTGCAAAGTGCTAAAGCATCTGTTCAACAAGCTCAAGCCGAGCTAAATTTAAGTTATATTCGTTCACCTATTAATGGCCAAGTGCTAAAAATTAATACCTGGCCAGGAGAAATTATTGATAATAAAGGCATATTAGAATTAGGACAAACGCAACAAATGTATGTAGTTGCAGAAGTTTATGAAACTGATATTACAAAAGTTCGTTTAGGTCAAACAGCAATAATTACAAGTGAAGCTTTTAGTGGCAAAATAAAGGGAACAGTTGCAGATATTGGTTTACAAGTTGGTAGACAAAATATCTTTAATGCTAATCCTGGTTCAAATACAGATAACAGAATAGTTGATGTAAAAATTCGCATTAATAACTTAGCAGATAATCAACGACTTTCTAATTTAACTAATTTACAGGTACAGGCTCTTATTCAAATGTCAGGAGTAGGTAATAATGAATAGCTAATAGGAGTAAAACATGATTCCAAATATACCTTTAGCTTGGCTGCAATTAGCAAAACAAAAAGTACGCTTTTTTGTAGCTTTAGCTGGTATTGCTTTTGTTGCTGTTTTAATGTTTATGCAAATTGGTTTTCAAGATGCTCTTTATGCTAGTGCTACTCAAGTACATAAAAATCTGGAGGGTGATTTGTTTTTAATTAGCTCCCAATACAAATCTTTGACTTCCACTCAAAGCTTTCCTCGTATTCGTTTATATCAGATATTGGGTTTTAATGGCATAGAATCAGTTGCACCTTTATATCTACAATTTGCTAAACTGAAAAACCCCATAAATGGCCGCAAATATCCTATTTATGTTCTGGGATTTGAACCTGTCAAATCTATCTTTAAACTACCGGAAATTGAACAACATTTTCAATTATTAAAAATTCCTGATCAAGTATTTTTTGATCGGGCTGCACGTCCAGAATTTGGACCAATTGCTGAATATTTTCAAAAGAATCAACCCATAACTATGGAAATATTTAGTTATTTGGCTACTGTTGGTTATAAAGTTAAAGTTAGTGGTTTATTTAGTCTTGGTCCTTCCTTTGGTGTAGATGGTAATTTAATTGTTAGTTCTTCTACTTTTTTTAAAATCTTTTCAGAACATGGTGCAAATGAAGTAGATATAGGCTTAATTCATCTGCAAGCAAATGTTAATCCTCGGACAATTTTAGCAACTTTAAGTAAAAGTTTACCTAGTGATGTCATCATCATGAATCGTCAAGAATTTATTGATTTTGAAAAAAGCTATTGGACATTAAGAACACCGATTGGATTTGTATTTAATTTGATGGTAATGATGGCTTTTGTAGTCGGTGTAATTGTTGTTTATCAAATTCTTTATAGTAATATATCTACTCATTTCGTCCAATTTGCTACACTCAAAGCTATGGGATTTAGAAATAAATATCTTTTAAATGTTGTATTTCAACAAGCTTTGATTTTAGCTGTCTTGGGTTATATCCCCGGTTTTGCTATTTCTCTAGGGTTATATGATATTGCTAAAGATGCAACTAAATTACCAATTGTTATGGATTTTAGTAAGGGATTATTAGTCTTTACTTCTGTAATTTTTATGTGTTTAACTTCTGGTTTCTTTTCTACTAATAAACTTCGGAAGGTAGATCCAGCGGAAATTTTTAATTAACTAATAATCTCGCTAATAATGCAATATTTACCTGGTAACAATATTTTGGAAATCACTAATCTTCATCATTACTTTGGTCATGGTAAATTAATTACTCAAACTTTGTTTGATATTAATTTGACTATCAAAGCTGGAGAAATTGTGATTATGACTGGACCTTCTGGTTCAGGAAAAACTACTTTATTAACATTAATTGGTGGTTTACGTTCTGTACAAGCGGGGAGCTTAAAATTCAATGGTCAGGAATTATTAGGCGCTAGTAAGGAAGATTTAGTACAAGTTCGTCGTCAAATTGGCTATATTTTTCAAGCCCATAATTTACTAGATTTCCTCACAGCTATGCAAAATGTCCAAATGTCTTTGGAATTACACCATAATATTTCTCAATGGGAATCTTATATCCAGTCAGAAACAATGCTCAATGCTGTGAACTTGGGAGATAGAATTAATTATTATCCCTCTGATCTTTCCGGGGGACAAAAACAACGGGTAGCTATTGCTCGCGCTTTGGTTAGTCGTCCTAAGTTAGTATTAGCTGATGAACCTACGGCTGCTTTAGATAGTAAATCAGGACGAGATGTGGTTAATTTGATGCAGCAATTAGCCAAAGAACAAGATTGTACGATTTTAATTGTTACTCATGACAACCGAATTTTAGATATTGCTGATAGAATCATTACTATGGAAGATGGTCATTTAATGCAGCAAATCAGGAATATATAGATCCCTGACTTTTTTAATCAGTCGGGAATGTCGTTATTTAATTAAGATAATAAACTAGCCGAATTGACATCTAAAAATAAACTAGCTTGAGGTTGTTGACGCAAAATAGAAGCTGGACAATTTGTGATAATATCTCCTGTTAACATGATTTTAACTATCCTTGATTTTCTGCTATCTGGTGCTAAACAAATTATTTTTTTAGCAGCACAAATCATGGGAATAGTTACAGTAAATGCGTATTGGGGAACATCTGCTAAATTCGCAAAATATCCTGTATTCACTTGTTGTTGACGGTTAACATCATCTAGTTTGACAAGTTTAACTTGAGCAGGATCTTGAAAATCTGCGACTGCTGGATCATTAAATGCTAAATGACCATTTTCCCCCAGACCTAAACAGCATAAATCTATGGGTTGATTTTCTAAAAGTTTACTATAGCGATCGCATTCGGCTACTGGTTGTAATGTATCTCCTTCAATATAATAAAATCTTTGAGGATTGACCTTTTTTTCTACCCGTTCCCGCAAATAATGACGAAAACTTCCAGGATGATCTGATGTAATCCCCAAATATTCATCTAAATGGAATAAAATTACCCGTGACCAATCTATTCCCCCTAAAGCTATTAAAGCATCTAAAAATCGAATTTGGGAATTACCTGTAGCTAATAAAATAGTAACTTGATTTTGTTGATCAAGGAGATTTTGTAAATACTGCTGTGTGATTTTAGCCACACTTTTAGACATGGCTATTGCAGAACTGTAAATTTGTACCAATAGATGATCAACATAAAAAGATTTTGTAGGTTCTATCATTGACTTATTACCAATAACCAATATCTCATTATAAAAAAAAGACAGGCTTTTTGCCTGTCCCATAACAAATAATTCAGAATCAGGAATCATCTCAGTCGAAATAAATAAAACTTTAGATTCTCATCTTCTGACTCCTCAATTCTTGAATTTAGAAATTCATTTCCGCAGCTTGGACTTTTTCTACTTGTTTCTTCTTGAGAACTAGCATTACTTGTGCTAACATCACCAAACAAATAAAAGCAACTAACCATGCAACTCTGGAGGAATCTTGTAAGACGATTTCTGCATCTTTTTGTCCGAAACCACCAACGTTAGGGTTATTAGTCAAAGCGTCACCAGTGTTAACTGCTTGTCCTTGGGCAACAATTAATTCTGGTCCAACGGGAATTGTATCGGTAACAACATCACCAGCAGCAGTTGTGATACTAATTACATTCTTAACGTTACCGTCCTCATCTTCTGTTTGAGCGATTTTGCTAATTGTACCCGTAGCAGAAGCGTTGAATAAGTTATTATTGCTCTTTTCACCGGTGGGGTAAACTTGTCCACGGCCACGATTACCGCCTACATGAACAGCGTATTTGCCAAAGTGAATATTTTTGTCTGTAGCGGGGTTAGGAGAAAGAACAGGGAAAACGATTTCTTGATATTCTTCACCGGGTAATGGTCCGACAATGACAACATTTTCCTTATCGTCAGTGTAAGGGGTGAAAGTCATATCACCCACTTCTGCCTTCATTTCTTCAGGAATGCGGTCTTCTGGCGCAATCTTGAAGCCTTGAGGCAACATTAACACAGCCCCAACATTTAAGCCAACCTTAGAACCATCCGCGCCTACTTGTTGCACGCTGGTATCATAGGGAATTTTGACAACCGCTTTAAATACGGTATCAGGAAGTACAGATTGAGGAACTTCTATCTCCGTATTTTTAGCTGCTAAGTGACAGTTAGCACAAACAATCCGCCCTGTTGGTTCGCGGGGAGTTTCAGGAGCGGTTTCCTGGGCCCAGAAGGGATAAGCAGCAGCAGTTTGTGGTCGGGTTATATCGCTAGTGAAGAAAAAAGTCACAGTAGCGATCGCTATTAGCAATGTATTAACCATCACTTTAGCGGTGCGAGTTAATCTCGCTGGTGTAAGGGCATTTCTCATCTCTATAAAGTCATTTGTCAGTGGTTAGCGGTCATTGGTCGGTGGTCATTGGTCATTGGTCAAGAGTTGATGAAAATCCCTTTTCTTCTTGACTGGAGACTAATAACTTTTGCACTATGTATTTAAGCCCACCAAGCGGCATCCCCAGTACGGAAGTCAGTTTCCGTCCAAGGAGTTAACAGAACTTTGTCTTCTTCAACTGCTGCATGAGCTAGGGCTAAAGATTTTGGTGCAGGACCGCGAATCACCTTACCAGTAGCGTCATACTGTGAACCATGACAAGGACATTTGAACTTGTTTTCAGCCACATTCCAGGGGACAACACAACCCAAGTGGGTACAAATAGCATTAATTCCGTAGTCAGCGATCGCTTCTTTACTTTGAACTACAATGTAGGTAGGATCTCCCTTGAGTCCCTGTACCAAAGCGCGGTCTCCCACATTATGACTATTCAAAAATTGACTGACTGAAACATCGTTACCCAATTCGTTCTTAGCCACTGTACCGCCGCCAGCGCCACCACTAGCAGGGGGGATGAAGTAGTTAACAACAGGATATAATGCACCTAATGCTACTCCGGTAACAGTCCCGAAAGTGAGCAGGTTCATAAATTGACGACGACCCATATCGGGTACATCATTGATTTCAGAAAATTGAGCCATAATCTACGCGCTGTTTGTGTAATTTATTAACCATTTCGACAAGAGTACCAGCACTGGAGTAATTCTTGTCTGCATCGAACTAATAACGCCCGCAGCGATGCTGTACCTGTTTGTGCAAGACTCAAGTGAGCATCTTTTCTGTTAGCATTACATTTCTTTATATCCTTATCATACTGGACTCACGGAACTTAACATCATAACTAAATGTAAAATCTAAATA
>NZ_KE384628.1:210-8491 GCF_000426905.1 Dolichospermum circinale AWQC131C | reverse complement strand
CCAAAATCCAAAATCCAAAATCCAAAATCCAAAATCCAAAATCCAAAATCCAAAATCCAAAATTACTATGACTGGAAAAGAATTACGCCAACTGTTGATTAATAAATGGGGACAGCCCTACGATGTCCAATTTCGCCGCACTCAAGGTAAAATCTTCTTACAAATCATGTGGAAGTACCAAGGCCAAGCTTCTTTCCCCTTGAGCGAAAGTGATTACCAAGATCATCTTGACAGCATTGCTAATTATCTCCATGCTTTAGGAGGAACACAACAAGTAGAAACTTTTATTACCGATACTAAAGAGCGTCCCCGTCTCGGTAAAGCAGTTAGCATTCCTCTTGATTTGGGTGAACGTGCCTCTGAATGGATTGTCTAAAAATTAGGGTATAGTGGGTTAGGCCAATACAATAAAATATCACTATGAGTCAAAAATTTCCGATTTAAGATATAAATAAAATTATCGGGCAGAAAATAACATATCTGTTACTATCTACACCTATAGTGCTAGATCAACACGGTATTAATAAGGCTATGATTATGAGACGGTTTTAGCAGCCTAGTATGCTCTAGGTGAATTGTGTTAATTTTTACGAGATGCTACGAGAACACAGTGTAGGGGATGTAAGCTGTGCGAATTCCGCTCGATTACTACAGAATTTTAGGATTACCGTTAGTGGCAACTGAGGAACAACTGCGCCAGGCATACAGCGATCGCATTGTCCAACTACCGCGACGGGAGTATTCAACTACGGCTATATCTTCTCGCAAGGATTTAATTTCAGAAGCTTATATGGTTTTATTAGATGCTAAAAAGCGCAAGTCCTACGATGAACTTTATCTATCTCATATCTATACTGATAACACAACTGCTGATCAAGCGCCATTGTCCATATCTCCCACAGAGAGTAACTCCCAACGTCTTGATCCTTCAACTCTCAGCATCGAAATCAGCCCAAACCGATTTATTGGTTCTTTGTTAATTCTCCAAGAACTAGGAGAATATGAGTTGGTATTAAAACTTGGTCGTCCGCATTTAGTCAATAAACCCAGTAAAATTAGCGTCAAAACAGGTAATCGTCTCACTCAAGCGGAAATTCCCGAAAACCTAGACTTACCAGATATTATCCTCACCGTGTCTTTAGCTTGTTTAGAGCTAGGACGGGAAGAATGGCAACAAGGTAACTATGAAAATGCCGCCATATCTTTAGAAACAGGTGAAGAATTATTGGCCAGGGAAGGATTATTTCCCACAGTTCGCGCCGAAATGACGGCTGATCTTTACAAACTCCGTCCTTATCGGATTTTAGAACTATTAGCACTGTCAAAAGAACAGGTCGCTAAACGCCAACAAGGACTAGAATTATTACAAAGTATTTTAGAAGATCGTGGCGGCATTGATGGCAGTGGCAATGATCAATCAGGTTTGAATATAGATGATTTTTTGCGATTTATCCAGCAAATCCGGCATTTTTTAACAGTATCAGAACAGCATAAACTATTTGAATTAGAAAGTAAACGTCCTTCAGCCGTGGCCACATATTTAGCAGTATACTCATTAATCGCCAGAGGTTTTACTCAACGACAACCAGCTTTAATTCGCCAAGCCAAGCAAATGTTAATGCAATTAGCAAAACGCCAAGATGTGCATTTAGAACAATCTCTTTGTGCTTTGCTGATGGGACAAACCGAAGAAGCCACCCGTGTTTTAGAACTAAGTCAAGAATATGAAGCTTTAGCGTTTATTAGAGAAAAATCCCAAGATTCACCCGACCTGTTACCAGGACTGTGTTTGTACACTGAAAAATGGTTACAACAGGAAGTATTTCCCCATTTTCGTGATTTAGGAAAACAAAAAGCCGCTTTAAAAGATTATTTTGCAGATAAACAAGTACAGGCTTATTTAGAATCATTGCCTACAGATGTCCAAACAACTGAACGGCCAGTGATCCATCCTCAATCCTTTCCTCAGCCAGATACTAATCATTTCCGTCACCATGCTCGTGAAACCGGAGAAACACACCAATATCATCACCAACCATCCAACCCTGAATTACCGGAAACACACCACCGACACCAACCTGAACCTAGCCGGATTTCCATGAGCAGATGGAATCATACTACAACCAGTGGAAGTGTAGCTAACCAAGGATCACAAATACCCGTCACACCAATAGGGGCTACCTCCAGCAGCAAATCACATCCAGGTAATCACACTTCTCAACCAGCTACAAACCATCAGCACCCAAGGCGCAGACGACGCAAACCCAGCGCCAATAACATTCCACAACGTTTTTTACAGTCTCAAACTAATTTCCTTAGTAGCCTAGATCCGAAAACACGCTTAGTTTGGATGGTGTCTTTCTCATTAGGGGGAGTAGTAGTTTTTTCGTTATTAGTATCAACAACTGTGGAATTGGTCAAAAATATCTTCTTTTCCCACCCATCATTACAGGGAGAACAGTTAGCAATAGAACTAAATCAACCACCGATAACCATTCCTAACCCCAACAGCCAATCTCAACCAAGGGACGAAGAACTAACAAATAAGACAGCAAAGGAAGTAATTGAAACTTGGTTATCTGCTAAAGCCGCAGCTTTAGGAGAAAATCATGACATTAATGGTTTAAACAAAATTTTAACAGGTCAGGTTTTATTGCAATGGCGTTCATTAGCCCAGCAAGAACAAGAAGATAAACGCTATCGGCAATATAAACATGATGTAAAAGTGGAATCTGTCTCTAAAAAACGCACAGATAAAAATTATGTATCTGTAGACGCTACGGTACAAGAAGTTACTCAGTTCTATGAAAATAGCCGAGAAAAAAAGTCTTCTCATGAAAACTTGCGTGTTCGCTATGAGTTGGTTCACAAAGAAGGTAAATGGCTAATTCAGCGAATGTCAGTAATTCAGACGTTTTCGTAATTAGTTAGTGGTCAGTGGTTAGTTGTCAGTTGTCAGTTGTCAGTTGTCAGTTGTCAGTTGTCAGTTGTCAGTTGTCAGTTGTCACCTGTCACCTGTCACCTGTCACCTGTCACCTGTCACCTGTCACCTATCCCCTGTTCCCTGTTCCCTGTTGTAAATATTCTCCTTTGCCTAAAATGTTATGAAATCTTGATAATAATTCCCTTGTCAAGGGCAATATATTAAGGTTTCATGACAAAACGATCCCCAAAGGGCTGATAACTACGTGAAATACGGCAAAATCCATGTTTAGACCCCTTGATCCCTGGATAGTTTTACTGGTTAATATTTACTTAACAACTCTTTGCAATTCTCAACCTAAGAATTTAGAGCAGTTGGGATCTCAATAAAAAAAACAGACAGTAAACAAATTTAAAACTGGGGTTTTGTCCAGGAGTCAGTGATAAAAAAATCTGGGTAGATGATATTTGATCAAACTCTATTTTAACCCGGAAAAACTTACCTTTTAAACTACTGGAGGCCAAATTAATGGCAAAAGAACGCCCACCGCTAGAAGAGATGACACTACGGCAATTACGGAAAGTCGCCAGTGAATATTCCATATCTCGCTATAGCAGAATGCGTAAATCGCAGTTATTAACATCAATTCAAGATGTTCAGCGTAGCAAATTTTCACCCAGTTCATCTCGTACTCAGGAGGCACAAGAAACCGTGGAAGCAACAAAATTTGAATTAGGCCAAGAAGATCGTACTGGTGGTTCTCTTGCTGATGTTGACGAAGCACTAGGAGATTTACCCGCAGGTTATGGTGAAAGCCGGATAGTTCTATTACCCCGTGATCCTCAATGGGCTTACACTTACTGGGATATTCCTAACGACCATAAAGAAGAACTCCGTCGTCAAGGTGGACAGACCCTAGCGCTGCGGATTTATGATGTCACTGATGTTGATCTAGATTACCAAAGTCCTCACAGCTTGCAAGAATACCCTGCGGATGAACTAGCGAGAGAATGGTACTTGCCAATTCCCGTGAGCGATCGCGATTACGTGATAGATGTAGGTTATCGCACCGCTGATGGTGGCTGGTTAGTATTAGCCCGTTCTGCTAGAGTACATATTCCTCCCGTCTATCCTTCCGATTGGATTGAAGATGTCTTTATCACTGTAGACTTTGAAGAAGACTTACGCGCTAAGACCTTCTATGAACTAGTTCCCCCATCTAAGAAATTACCAACTGTTACTGCTAGTGGTGAAGGAAACCCGATTTACGAACAAATCTTTGGTCTAGCAGAATCCGCTGAAGCTCAACGAGTTGCGGGTTCTCTATTCGGTTCTATGCAGCACGTCCCCGGTTCTGCTGCTCCAGAACAAGCTCTCAGTTCCTACGTTTTCCCATCGGGTGTAGGTATGTGGGCTGTTCCGAATGTATCTGGTTTAAATATGTCAGGTGTGGGAATGTCCGGTTTCTCCGCTGGTGCTGTTCCTGCGCGTCCCCGCAAATTCTGGTTAGTTGCTGATGCTGAATTGATTGTTTACGGTGCAACGGAACCTGATGCAAATGTCACTATTGGTGGTCGTCCGATTAAACTCAATTCGGATGGTACATTCCGCTTCCAAATGTCTTTCCAAGATGGTTTAATTGATTACCCAATTCTAGCTATTGCGGCTGATGGTGAGCAATCTCGTTCTATTCACATGAAGTTTGAGAGGGAAACACCTTCTCGTAATACTAATACCAAAGATGAAGCTGTTCTGGAATGGCTTGCATAATTGCTGTATTTGAAGATTAACCATAACTGCATTTGTTGATTTCACCCACTATAGAAATAGTATAGTGGGTTTTTTATTGAAAAAAAACAAACAACTTCAACTGATTCAGGACTTACGCAACTGGCATAATACATATAATTTTTGGTGACACTTGCGTAAGTCCTATGATTTTTATGCTTTGGTGGAAAAAAGACAACCAGATTTTTGATGAGTATCAAATTGTCGCCAAGGATCATGCTGATAAAAAAAATTAGGTTTTAGCTCAATATTTTTATAAGTGCGATGAAAAACTGGAGTTGCAGAGCCTGATAGCGGTGGTACAATCCAAGACCAGTTTGCATAAGTAGATCTTTTCTGTAATTTTTCCTTGTTTTCAAACTGGATAAAATGATGACTTTCTGTATGATGATCAACAATAGTTACTCCAGCTTTTTGAAATGAGTAAAGAACAGCAATATTTAATTCCACTAAAGCACGATCTCGCCATAATGTATAGTTATTACGAGTATTCAAACCTAACCTTTTGCTTATAGGCAACAGCAAATTATAACGACATTCATCCCCAAAATTACGAGATCCGATTTCAGTTCCCATGTACCAGCCATTAAAGGGAGCAGATGTATATTTAACTCCACCAATATCAAGCATCATATTGGTAATTAATGGTATTGCGTGCCACTTCAGACCCAGTTCAGCAAACCAAGGATATTCAGGATGGTGAATTAATACTTCCAATACCACACCAGGAGGTAAGTCGAATAAATGAGGTTGTTGGTTAGGCATTTGAATGATAATTGGCAAAATATCAAAGGGAGTTCCTTTGCTTTTTTTCCAGCCCATTTCAAGAGCAATTCGTGTGAACTCTACATACTTTGGATCACCAATAACAGAACCATCAGACTGTTTATAACCTGCATAGCGGATAAGTTGTTCATTCCAGATGCGGATTCCTGGTTGATTGGGGTGTTGTGGTGCAAAAACAGTTATAAACGGTTTAATTCTACCTCCATTAGTAGCTAATTTTAAATGTTCTACCAAAGCATCAAATATTTCATCTGGTTTATCCAAGCTGCGACAATCACGAACTTCCAGCAAATTCCAATAATTACGACCTATACATCGAGTGCTATTACGCCATGCTAACTTAGATCCGGAAGCTAATTCATCATAAGTTTGCCAATATGTGCCAGTGGTTTTTATTTCATTCTTGATTTCCGCAAATCTTTTAGTTTTAGATAGATTTAATTGACCTTCTTTTTCTAGTAATGATAAAAATTCTTGAATTTCATCAATTTTTGGATCATTTTGCTCACTTTCACTGTTTGAGACTGAAAATTTGGATTTTGTTTTTGGGAATTTAAAATTTATTTTATTAAGTAACGATAACAAATATTCCATTATCTGCTTCTTAATAAATGTTAGAGAGCGTCGCAGACTACTAAGCATTTTTTCAGATCCCGTTACTATTATTGCAACCTTGTTACCATACTTATTTTAAAAAAAATACTTAGATATATTAAATTTGATCACAAAACTTTACAAGACAATCTTTCTGTAGATGTCTATTGAGTGGCTAGAATTTAACACACCTGCTTAGTGATCTTTTTAATTAAATATTTTTGTTGTTACTGAAACTTGATTAAATCAGTTGCTAATACTTAGTATCAATTTATGTATCATGAATACATAAATTGAGAAAATCATCCAGAAAAATTTCTCAACAAAAGCACCCACTACTAGATATAATTTTCTGTAAGTTGAAAAAAACATTAAGATTAGCGTAAAAATTACATTAAAATAAAGATTACGCTTCTATTAAACTGACTGGCTGATACCCAAATTAGGAGGAATATATATGGCGCTTGTACCTATGCGGTTGCTTTTGGATCACGCTGCTGAACACGGTTATGGCATTCCCGCTTTTAACGTTAACAACTTGGAGCAGATTCAGGCAATCATGAAAGCAGCGACTGAAACAGACAGTCCTGTGATTTTACAAGCTTCTCGCGGCGCTCGTAATTATGCAGGGGAAAATTTCCTTCGCCACTTGATTTTAGCTGCGGTAGAAACTTATCCTCAGATTCCCATTGTCATGCACCAAGATCATGGTAATGCTCCTTCTACCTGCTACTCAGCTATTAAGAACAACTTCACCAGTGTAATGATGGATGGTTCTTTGGAAGCTGATGCTAAAACTCCTGCCAGCTTTGAATATAATGTTAAAGTTACCAGTGAAGTTGTCAACGTCGCTCACTCTTTAGGTGTCAGCGTTGAAGGTGAACTAGGTTGTTTGGGTTCTCTAGAAACCGGCGCTGGTGAAGCTGAAGACGGTCACGGTTTTGAAGGTACACTAGACCATTCTCAACTATTAACTGATCCTGATGAAGCTGTTGACTTTGTAGAAGCTACTCAAGTAGATGCTTTGGCTGTAGCTATCGGTACTAGCCACGGTGCTTATAAGTTTACCCGCAAACCAACTGGCGAAATTTTGGCTATTAGCCGCATTGAAGAAATTCACCGTCGTTTACCTAATACCCATTTGGTAATGCACGGTTCTTCTTCTGTCCCTGAAGATTTGTTGGCGCTAATTAACCAATATGGTGGCGAAATTCCTGAAACCTACGGTGTACCTGTAGAAGAAATTCAAAAAGGTATTAAGAGTGGTGTACGTAAGGTAAATATTGACACCGATAACCGTTTAGCGATTACTGCGGCTGTGCGGGAAGCTTTGGCGGCTAACCCCAAGGAATTTGATCCTCGTCACTTCCTCAAACCTTCTATTAAATATATGCAGAAGGTTTGCGCTGACCGTTATGTACAGTTTGGTACTGCTGGTAATGCAAGCAAGATTAAGCAAGTTTCTTTGGAAGATTTTGCTGCTAAGTATGCTAAGGGTGAATTGGTCATGAGGGCTGCTGCTAAGGTTTAATCTTTCTTAGCAACAAATTAAGGTGTAGCTAGGCTATGCCTTTACAGAAATAAACTGGGAAACGTTACTGTTTCCCGGTTTTTTATATTAATTGTAATTACTTATAAATTTACTTGAGAATAACATCCCTGTGATGAATGTGATATAGTAAGACAATGGCGTAAATAAGGCTATCTCTTATGACTACCAATTTACAATCTACATTCTTAAGTAGTTATATTTATGATCAGGATTATTGTTTGTGGATAGAAACTACAGCTAATTTATTACGTAATCACCAACTAGAACAAGTTGATTTTGAGCATTTGATTGCAGAAATAGAGGACATGGGGAAAGAAAAACGACGTGAATTAAAAAACCGACTCATAGTTTTACTAATGCACTTGCTTAAATATCAATTTCAATCTGAAAAACGTTCTTCTAGTTGGGTAAGTACAATTTGGGAACAGTTTTATCAAATTGAATCTTTATTGGAGGATAGTCCTAGTCTCAAACCTTATTATTTAGAACTATTTTCTGATTGTTATTTAAAAGCTGTTCGCGCTACCAGTACGGAAACTAAATTATCTATTCAGGTTTTTCCTATTGACTCTCCTTTTGAGCCTTTGGATGTCATTAATTCTGATTTTATCATGACACTGCTGAGTCAGGAGGAAATT
>NZ_KE384628.1:0-200 GCF_000426905.1 Dolichospermum circinale AWQC131C | reverse complement strand
CACATTCCGCACCCCAAACTGTCACTGGGGTAAATTACGTAGAGAAAAAATTAAAGGGAGCATTAAAACAAACATATAAAGTGAAAAAAGGCATTTGAGAAACAGTAAATCGCCAAAAACGTCATCAAAACCTATTCTCACCTGAGTTCGATATAAATAATCATCCTGAAAACTAATTATATCAGACTTTTCTCAATTAG
>NZ_KE384627.1:25223-34807 GCF_000426905.1 Dolichospermum circinale AWQC131C | reverse complement strand
CATACCTTCTCTCTTCAATCTTATACTCTTTTTGTCTCATTCTTAAGTTAAACTACTATATCAGCAGTCGTAGAACAAGGTCCTTATAAAACTAGTGTGAAAACACTGGAAAATCAAATTACAGCTATGCGCTCTGGTTTCAATACTTTTTGGCAAATTGACCCTAATACCAGCTTTTTTGGCTCCTATCGTGTGGGTTTATATAATGATGGTAATTTTGAACAACAGATTTTTAATCGCTTGGAACATAAGTGGGGTGAATTTTGGTTTGCTGGTAATGTTTTCGCTTGGAAGTATGCAAGCGATCGCCAAGAGAGTAGTGGCTATTTTTCTCCAGTATCTTCTCTAGTTTATAACGGTGAAATCGGATGGGGAAAAAACATTTTTCCTTTTTTAAATTGTCGTTTAAATACCACCTGGGGAAGACAAAGAGTTAACGGTGATAAAAGTGGAGGTACTGGCTATCAAACTCGCTGTACAGTCAAAATGTCCCCAAATATAGCTTTAGATTTAGGTTATAGTTTAGGTAGGTCTCACAATCTCATGACTGGGGAAAGTCTGTATAATAATCAGACATTAACAGGCCAATTACAGATAAAATTTTGATCTGTTTTTTGACCGAAAAATAAAGATTTCACAAGTAGAAAAATTCAGAGTAAACAGGAAAAACTCATGTTTAAAAACATGAGATTGAAATAATGACACTGTTTTTTTCGTGCTACGCATCTTTTAAAAACATCTTTTTTTTGACTGAGCTTTAAACTCAGCAACTTTTGTTTCTTATCTGTTCCCTGTAACCTGTAACCTGTAACCTGTTCCCTTTTTTTGTCAAAGCAGGGAAATAGAAATCATAAATTATCGAATTTCACAACATCAAAATAACCTTTTCCTTTACTCTTTTATTCCAGCCCAAACAGTGAGAGGTTTACCAACTTTTTTATACAGCAAACTTTCTAAAATTACACCATTATTATTGGCAGTAAGAGATTTATTTGGCTGATTTAAAGACTCATAAAACCCGTTGTACCAACCTTGATCAGATTTGAGTTGAGTTTGCACAAAATTAAATAATTTGTCTGTGTAAGCAGTATTATAAAGGACGTGCCAACCCACTGCGGCCTTAGCGCTGAGAAAACGCAGCTCATCATATTTTTTTCCCGTTGTTGTGATAGTTGCCCAAGGTTGTCCATTCACAAATAAGCTACTATAAACAAAGTAAGGAGCGCGATCTAAATTATCTTCCGTGACAGCAGTTAAAAAATTAGTTCTTTGATAACGAGCTTCTTGAGCGGCTAAAATTCGGTCTGAGAATGCTTTAGGTAGGGCTTGAAATCCGGTTTCAATACCATCTAAAATATAAGGCTCACTGAGAACATAATTATTTGCACCTGAATTTTGATAATCCCGTCGGTCATAAGGAACACCCTGCCCGTAGAGGTCTACAAAGTCTGTATTAGATGTATAATCTAAGGCTTTTTTGACATCTAAACCCCAGAGTTTTAACCCATAAGCTCCGTAATTTTCATAACCTAAACGCCCTTCTTGGGTATACATTTCTTGACCAGCAATAACAGAAGTACCGTACATTTGCCCGTTTTTGACTAAGCGCTTGATTTGCCAATGTTTCCAGACGGCTTCCGTTTGCGATCGCATTTTGGGATATTTTGTACCCACAATATTCAGCCATATAGCTAAACGTCCTAAATCCAAAGCAGACCAACCAATTTCTTCTCGTTTATCTAATTGACCATAATTTACAGGTATCAATGTTTTTGAATTATAGACTTTATTCGGTAATTCTCCCTTATACAAAGGCATGGACGCTAGAGTTTTTAACATCTGACTCATTTTGCTCTCAAACTCTTCTACCGTAATGATATTAAGTTCTTTAGCACTGACCAAAGCAGCCATAGCAGCGGCTTGGTCCCACATAGTAACAGAGGCAAAATTATTTACAGAATTAACTAAGCCAGTTTGATCGTTCCAATTACGTTGGAAGTATAACCAAGCTTGACGCGCCATTGCAGTTTCCTCTGTAGTTAATGTCCCACTTCCGGGCGCAATATAGGGTCCTGTGGTGGTTGTCAATTCCGCAGCGGCAATGGGTTTACCTGCGACAACTGTTAATTTAGTATTCAGCTTGCTAATATGGTCAGTATTTATAGATAAATACTTTGACAAAGAATTGAAACCTATGATTGCAATTACAGCGGTTATAACTCCGCCAAAGGTAGCAAGAAAAGATAGTTTTTTTGATGGTGGCTCAAAATCAGAATTCATCATGGAATTGGTAATTGGTAATTTAATTGAAAGTTTTTTCTTGTCTAGTTTTTTTAAGTCAGGACTTACGCAAAATATCTCTCCCTAAGCCCCCATTTCTGTTCCCTGTTCCCTGTTCCCTGTTCCCTGCCTTCACAGGCAACTTTTATGGCTACGCCACGCAGGCTATCAGCAAGCCCTATCCGATGATTAGGATTCTTTTTCCTTAGCCCAAACTGTCAACGGTTTGCCCACACGACGATATAGTATTGCTTCTAACACTATACCGTTAGTATTCACAGTTAAAGCTCGATTTGGTTCTTGAGTTTCTTCATAAAAACCTGCAAAAACGCCACGACTTGGATCAGCCAGCCAGCGCATACCCTTATGAAGTCTTTCTGTATAGGGAGTTTGAAACAGCATATTCCAGCCTATTGCGGCTTTAACACTACTACCCCGATAAACAAAGGCATCTTTACCAGATGAGTCTATACTTTTCCAAGGTTGACCATTGACAAAAATACAATTGTAGACAAACCAAGGCTGCCGATCTAAATTATCCTCAGACCAGGCTGTGAGTTGATTAGTAGCTTGATAGCGACGTTGTTGGACTTGGAGTAACTTGGCTGCATATTCCGCAGGTAAAGCCTGAAAACCACTTTCCAACCCATCCAAAATATAGGGTTCACTAGTGACATAATTATGATAGGTGGTGCGTTTATCCGCTGGTACTTCCACACCCATAACATTGATAAACTGAGTTTCGGTTTTAGTATCGAGTGTTTTGGGGGCTACAATCCCAATTTTTTGTAATCTATAGGCTGCATATTGTCCATAACCTAGCCGTCCTTCTTGGTTCCAGGTTTCCTTACCATTTTTAATTGCTGTCCCCATTAGCTGTCCATTCTTCAGTAACCGCTTTAATTGCCAACGAGCCGTGACGGCTTTACTGGCCGCAGCGTGTTTGGGGTATCGAGTTTGGATTATATCTAGCCATTGCACCAGTCGCGCTAAATCAATGGCCGAAAACCCAATTTCTTCGGGTTCTGCCAACTTGCCGTAGTTAACCGGGATTAAAGTTTTCGCGTTATAGGCTTTGTTTGGTAACTCATTCCGGTACAAAGGTATTTTGGCTAGGGTGGCCAATACTTCCTCGATCCATTGATCAAATTCTGCCGGCTTTAGCAAGCCTAATTCCCGTGCTGCCACCATACCAGCTAACTGACTACCCACGTCCCACATGGTTGTACTGGGAAAGTCCGCAGCGGAAGAAACTAAACCGGTGGATAAACGATTTTTCTGGAAATAGCGCCAAGCTGTACGGGCTAATTGTATATCTTCTGCATTCAGCCGATTTTGACCAACGGAAGTCACTGGAATTGGGAGAGTGTTACTCTCATGCCATTCTATTCCTTTATGCAATCCAAAACCAACTAAGGCGATCGCCGCAGCGACAATAGTTTGTTTTAATAAACTAGGTTGGATCGGAGTAGGATTGATAGTTGTATCTTGTGTCATGGTTAGCGGGGGATAATATTAAACAACACTTCTTTTTTCACCAGCCACCAGAAGCAGCCCACAGCTACAGCCTGAGCGATAGTAGTGACTATGGGATTACCATCAGCTAAAGCCGGAATTAAAAACCAAATCACTGTGACTGGAACGTGAACAATATAGACGTACAAGGAGTTTTGACCCAAACTAATCAACAGTTTCCCCAGAATTTTATTTAACGGTTGCCAAAATGTATCCACAATTATGTACAGCAAAGGGAAGAAACCGATGTGATTAATTAAACGCAAAAAACCCACCCGACTGCGGTCTGTCCATGCTAACCAAGCAACTCTATCTGAGAATTTGGCTGGCCAAACACCAAGCTGAATATCATAATGTGCGGTTGTAATTGAGCCAATGACGATTAATACCAAGCATAAGACTAGGGGAATTTTCGGTATTTTTCCCCATAATTTTTGTAGTTTTTGACGATAATAACCTGCTAATACTCCATGCACGTAGGTATTAGATACAGTTAATGCTTTAGTGATAGTTCTTAACCCAGCAGCGGAAATTATTGGATTTAATCGAGCTTGTGAAGAAACCACGGGTTATTCTTACAATGAAGTTAGAAATCAATGCTTTTGGAACGTATTTACAGAACCGAAACGCCGTCGAACGGCACAATCTATTTTTGAAAAAATTAAATCAAGTAAGGGGTTAAAAGAATATGAAAATTATTGGCGCATAAAAGACGGAAATCTGCGGCTAATTAATTGGTCAAATAGAACGGTTTCCAATGAAAATGGTGAAATTGAATTTATTGTTTGCACCGGCATAGATATCACTGAACGCAAACAAGCTGAAGAGTCTCTAAAACAGCAATTAGCAGCAGTAGAAGCGGCGAGTGATGGCATTAGTATTGTTGATAAACAGGGTAATTATCTTTATCTAAATAGCTCTTATGTGAATATATTTGGCTATAGTGATGCCACGGAATTGCTAGGACAAAAATGGCAAGAAGTTTATGAACAAGAGCAGGTTAAATTGTTTGAAAAAAAGATATTTCCTGAACTAATGAAACAAGGTTACTGGCATGGAGAAACAATTGCTCAGAGAAAAGATAGCAGTAACTTTCCCGCAGAAATGTCTCTGACAAAGTTGAAAGCTGGCGGATTCATTTGTGTAGGTCGTGATATCAGTAAACGCAAAGAAGCCGAGGAAGAACTAAAATACTTCAACTTGCGATCGCAATTATTAGCTGATATTACTTTAAAAATCCGCAGTTCTTTGCAGATAGATGATATTCTGCAAACGAGTGTTACAGAAGTCCAAAAACTGTTGAAAACTGACCGTGTAGTAATTCTAGAGTTGTTGGCCGATGGCTCTTTAACAGCGCGGAAAGAAGCATTAATTCCCGGTATTCCAGTTGTTATGGGGACAAATATTGTTGAGCCTTGCTTGACAAAAAATTACCTTGAGAAATATACTCAAGGATGGATTGGTGTGATTAATGATATCGAAAAAGCTAACATTCGATCTTGTCACATCGAACTATTACAAAAGTTTAATGTCAAAGCTAACCTGGTCGTTCCTATTTTTCTCAAAGATGAATTTTGGGGTTTACTAATTGCTCATCATTGTACCCAACCCCGTCAATGGACTAACTGGGAAATAGAATTTCTCAAGTCTTTATCTGATCAAATAGGTATTGCTTTAGCTCAAGCTAAATTACTGCAAGCGGAAATTCTGCAAAGACGAGAACTGGAAATTGCTCGTCATCAAGCTGAGTTAGCATCTCTGTCCAAAAGTAGTTTTTTAGCGAATATGAGTCATGAAATTCGCACCCCCATGAATGGCATTTTGGGCATGACTGGTTTATTATTAGAAACTCCTCTCAACCCAGAACAAAAAGATTTTTTAGAAATAGTTCGCGTGAGTGGGGATGCTCTTTTATCTCTGATTAACGAGATTTTAGATTTATCCAAACTTGAAGCTGGAGAAATGATCATCGAAAGCATAGATTTCGATCTTTGTAATTGTCTGGAAGAAGTGCTAGATTTATTAGCTCCTCAAGCACATCAAAAGGGACTAGAAATTGCCACACTGGTACAACAGAATGTCTATAAATATCTGAGGGGAGATGTTGGGCGCTTACGACAAATTATCATGAATCTGATTGGTAATGCTATTAAATTTACCAAACAAGGAGAGGTATTATTAGAAGTAGAATTGAAGTCAGAAACTCAGGATCTAGTCATTCTCAATTTTACTGTTATAGATACAGGAATTGGGATTAGTCTTCAAGATCAAAACAAACTTTTTCAAGCATTTAGCCAAGTTGATGCTTCTATTACCCGTCAATATGGTGGCACAGGTTTGGGATTAGCAATTTGTCAACAATTAGTAAGTTTAATGGGTGGAAAAATTGGCGTAAAAAGTCAGATAGGTAAAGGATCTCAGTTTTGGTTTGAGCTACCTTTTATGAAGCAAATCCAGCCTTCTTGTCAGATTTTGGAGCTTGATATATTGACTAACAAACGGTTGTTAGTAATAGATGACAATGGGACTAACCGGAGAATTATTTATCATCAAGCTACTCATTGGGGAATGTTGGTAGATGAAGCTGCTTGTGCAAATACTGGTCTTGCAGCTTTACAAAAGGCTGCTGCCGAAAATCACCCCTATGATATTGTTCTCATTGATATGCAAATGCCTGTGATAGATGGTCTAACGCTGGGATCACAAATTAAAGCTAATGCTGCCATTAGCAATATTCCTTTAGTTCTATTGACTTCTAGTAATCAAAAGGATGAATCGAAACAAGCAATTAACATAGGATTTATTAGTTATTTAGTTAAACCAATAAAGCCTTCTCGTTTGCTAGATACGATCATGGATATTTTAGGAAACCAACCAAAATTAGATAATTTCCAATCTTCTAAAATTGAGCAATCTTCTATAACTGTGTTGGATGAAAAGATACCTGATTCGACAAAATCAAAGTTAAAATTGCTCGTAGCAGAAGATAATCCAGTTAATCAAAAAGTTATCCTCAAGCAACTCCACAGTTTAGGGTATAAAGCTGATATCGTCGCCAATGGCCAAGAAGTTTTGGAAATGTTGGATAACATTGCCTATGATTTAATTTTGATGGACTGTCAAATGCCAATTCTCGATGGTTTAAAAACTACAAAAGTAATTCGTTCTCGGCCAATAAGTTCATTTGTTAATCACCGACAACCTATAATTATTGCTATTACTGCTAATGCTATGAAGGAGGATCAACAGAGTTGTTTAGATGCTGGTATGGATGACTATTTTAGCAAACCAATTACTAAGGATAAATTAGCAACCTTATTAGAGCTTTGGAGTTCGAGAATTATGGCAGGACGAGTAGTGACTATTCCCGATCCTGAGCCAGCAGTTTTAATTACCAATAATCCGTTAACAGATTTACCAATTGATTGGGAACATCTACATCAAATCTCAGACAATGATCCAGAATTTGAGTTAGAAATCTTAAAAGTTTTTGTGGAAGATAGCCTGTTTCATGTAGAGGGAATTAAAGCCGCAATTACCGTTAATGACTTTCCTCAACTGGCCAGGGAAGCTCATCATCTTAAAGGTTCTAGTGGTAATGTTGGTGCTACAGCCATGCGGAAAATTGCAGAAGAACTAGAACAACTCAGTCGCAAACAGAGTTTTGTCGGTGCTTATGAATTGGTACTAGGATTAGTTGATTTTATCAACAAGATTCAAGCATTTTTAATTAAGTGCTGAAATAGTGCTGAAATAGTGCTGAAAAAGTTTTTTCGTTCCCTGACAAGGTTATCCATGAAGTTAGGTTGACCGTGGTAGAGACGTTCCATGGAACGTCTTTACATAGAGCCGACTCTTGTTAGCATCCTTTAGCTTTTTTGGTTCGGCCAACGACCGACCCCTTGACCAATTACCGCCAACTCTGACATTAATTGATCAAAAGCGTCCGGTGTTAAAGATTGGGGTCCATCGGATAACGCTTTGGCTGGGTTGGGGTGAACTTCAATCATAAGCGCGTCCGTACCCGCAGCGATCGCCGCCATGGCCATAGCAGGGACAAATTCGGACCAACCCACACCATGACTAGGATCAATCATAATTGGTAAATGGGTGAGTTTCCGCAACACCGGCACAACCGACAAATCTAGAGTATTGCGGGTATATTGACGGTCAAAAGTTCTAATTCCCCGTTCACACAAAATCACATGAGGATTACCCGCTGCTAAAATATACTCAGCCGCCATTAACCAATCCTCAATAGTTGCAGCCATACCGCGTTTTAACAGCACAGGTTTATGTTGCGCTCCTACTTTTTTAAGCATGGAGAAATTCTGCATATTTCTCGCCCCCACCTGAATCACATCTGCGACTTGGCCAATTTTCTCCAAATCTTCCGTATCCATAACCTCGGTAATAATCCCCAACCCGCTGACTTTCCGGGCGGTAGCTAACAATTCCAAAGCACTTTCACCATGACCTTGAAAAGCATAGGGTGACGTACGGGGTTTATAGGCCCCACCTCGCAAAAACTTAGCCCCCGCAGCCTTTACCCGCAGCGCCGTTTCTACAATCATCTCCTCATTTTCCACCGAACACGGTCCTGCCACAACCACCAAAGGATGATGTTCACCAAACACCACATCTCCTTGAGGAGTATTTACCACCACCTCAGAAGCTTCTCCATGACGGAATTGACGACTAGCCCGTTTATAGGGTACTTCCACTCGTAATACTTGTTCAATCCATGGACTTAATTCTTGAATACGGGGGGGGTCTAAATCAGCGGTTTCCCCAATTAAAGCAATGACCACCTTATGTTGACCAATAATTTTTTCTGGAGTTAGTCCCCAGCTAGATAATTCTGTAGTAATGCGATTTATTTCTTCCTGGGGGGAACCAACCTTCATGACGATAATCATTTACGAGTTCCTTTTTTAGTAAATTTCAGACTCTTCCTCGCTGCGCCTCTGCGCCTCTGGGTGAAACTTTGATAAAAATTATGTTATTTGTTATAATATAACCCTAAAATCCCTTAATGCTGGATCTCCTGATTCTGACAGTGGATACTCAACATCATAGCATAGCGAGCTACATGATAGCTAAATAATAGCTACATTGATAACATCCTCATATATATGTGTCATTTCTAAAATTAATCCAACAGAATCTAAATGTAATTTATCATCAGGATTAATCAAAGTTTGTATAGTCCAATTTCTTGTTTCATCTTGACGATAAACCTCCACCTTAACTTCATCCTGAGAAATCAAAACATATTCCTTCAAACTTGCTAAACTGCGGTAATTAAGAAGTTTTTCCCGTCTATCTATAGTTTCTGTACTTGGTGATAGGACCTCGATAATTAAACAAGGATAATTCAAAAAATAACGGTCTTGATCTTGAGTGTCGCAACTGACAATGACATCAGGATAGTAAAATATAGTTTGATTCCCATTAGCTAAATTTATTCTTACCTTCATGTCTGACATAAAAACATTACAGGAACTACCCCGTAACCGAGAACGCAAAGGCGAATAAACATTTCCAGAGATTATATTATGTTCTTTACTACCTCCAGCCATAGCAAAGACCTCACCGGCAAAATATTCATGACGAATATCGCTAATTTGTTCTAACTCCAGATATTCTTCAACAGAGAAAAAGTAAAGAGGGGACTGCATAATTTTTTCTGGCTTGGTAATTCTCAAATGATGATTATTATATGATCAAATCCTTTACCAAGGAAACAACAATTGAATGATATAAGTAGGTGAACGGAAAAAAACCGA
>NZ_KE384627.1:6441-25213 GCF_000426905.1 Dolichospermum circinale AWQC131C | reverse complement strand
GTAAAGTTGCCCAAAACCTGTTCCCTGTTCCCTGTTCCCTGTTCCCTGTTCCCTTGTCATAACCACAATAACGCCAACCTACTTAGCGCCAGGTATTTTTAGCTGCATATTGGGTATAAACCAGAAAAAACTTATTTTCCAACTTACCCCAGATTACAGTTATGACCTGGACGCTGATTATTAGATGATTATGAGACGTTCTTTTTCCGGGTATCACGCCAAACTTCGGCCATCCTTCCCCAGTTAGTGCTAAATTCATCCAAACCGATGATATTTCCCGGTCTTTCCACGTCCCAAGAAGCGGAAAGAACACCATAGGTAATTCCCAACACGCCTAAACCAAATAATCCCATATTCACCAATAAAACGGCGATAGGGGGAAGTTGGATATCAGCCAGGGTAACTAGCAAATAACTAACTACCAAACTAGCAATACCCAAAAATGTGGGAATACCGCAAAAAGCAGCCACTCTGCGAATCATGCGCTGGCTGACTACTTCTGGAATCGCCATTTCTTGTTTAGAATAACGACGTTGCTGTTGCGGTTTTTCCTGGGTTTCTTGGGTTTTAAGGACGGGCTGAGTTATGGCCTTAGCAGGTTTTTGACGCTTTTTGTTTGGTTCAAAAGGTAGTTTACTACGTTCCGATTCTTCAGCAGCCATAAGAATAGTTCCTAACCGCGAATACCGAGACGAGTAATTAAAGCTTGATATTTTTCCCGGCTACCTGCTTGGATGTAGGCTAGAAGACGCTTTCTTTGACCAATCATCTTCAATAATCCTCTGCGGGAGGAATGGTCTTTCTTATTAACTTGCAAATGTTTACTGAGTTGATTAATCCGGTCAGTGAGCATTGCTACTTGAACATCAGCCGAACCAGTGTCGGTTTCATGAACTTGGTAGCCAGAAATGATTTCTTGTTTGCGCTGTTGCGTCAGAGCCATGATAGATTAGGTCTTTATTGTTTGTAAATTTGTGTAGCAGTTTCCTATAATATCACAACCATCCATTCCTGTGGCAACTTCCTGATCAGGAGTCAGGAATGTACCAATCAACCATTACCGCTTACTCTGGTGATTTAAGGGCTTGATCTAAAATTTGTCTAGCTTGTTCGGCTTTTGATTTTGCTTCCTGGTAACGGAGATTGGCCTGAGCAAAATTTTTCAGAACCTTAAAACCTTCTTTAAGATTGGTTATTTCTTCCTCTGTGACGGATTTATCAGTAAATAGCACATCAATGGCTTTGCGAATTTCTAAGGCTTCGGTGCGCGATTCTTGGACTTTTAACTTTAAAGAAGCTAAATTACTGAGAATTTGCACCGCTTGGGTAATCTCATCTTCACGACTAGAATTATCTGTAGTTGGTTCTTTGATTTCAATTAACTGTTGGGGACTAAATCCTGCTTCTAGTTCGGTTGGTAATTCCCCCGCTTCCATAAGTTCCATTAGCTGATCCATTGCTTTGTCACGGGCTTTAGCGGAATCTTTACCAGGAACAATCAGGATAATTTCTGGACTTTGAGGAATAGTGTATTGAACCATAAGTGTATATATAAATACTAACTAATTGATGATGGTTACGGAATAATGAATTAACCGCCGTCCAGAAACCACTATAAGGTATTATTGCATTTCCGAACCACAAAGACAAGAAATATTAGTTCAATTATACTTAATAAAGGTAAACCAAAATATAACAAAATGAGAAATTTATGACTCCCAATTCCGCCATTATGCGTTCTGTGGAACAACTGGGCTACCGCGTCACCGTTGGTGATGTGGCCACCCAGATAGGATTAAATATAGCTGAAGTTAATCAAGGTTTATTAGCCCTAGCGGCTGACGCTGGGGGACATTTACAGGTTGCAGAATCAGGTGATGTTGTTTACCAATTTCCCCGCAATTTTCGAGATATTTTACGCAATAAATACTTGCAAATACGGTTGAAAGAATGGTGGCAAAAAATCTGGTCTGTGCTATTTTACTTAATTCGGATTTCCTTTGGTATTCTTTTAGTTGCTTCTATCATTTTGATTACTGTGACTATTTTCATTATTATCACTGCTAGTTCAAATCGGGATGATGATAATCGCAGTGGTAGTAGTTCTAGAAGTAATAATTTCTTCTTTTTCCCTGATTTATTTTGGTATTTTAGCCCAAATTATGGCGATAATTACCAAGAACGACGGAGAGAAAAGGGCGAAAATAGTGAAATGAATTTTTTTGAAGCGGTGTTTTCATTTCTCTTTGGTGATGGTGATCCTAATGCTAATTTGGAAGAACGCCGCTGGGAAGACATTGGGGCTGTGATTAGTAATAATCAAGGTGCAGTGGTAGCAGAACAAATTGCTCCTTATTTAGATGATATTGGCGAAAAATATCAACAAGAATATGAGGATTATATGTTGCCTGTGCTGGTAAGATTTAATGGATTTCCCCAGGTAAGTTCAGAGGGTCAAATGGTATATTATTTCCCAGAATTACAGGTAAGAGCTAGTAAAAAACAGCGGCGTTCAATATCTGAATATCTCCATGAATTTTCCTGGAAGTTTAGTGCAGCTAGTTCTGGACAAATTCTCCTCAGTGCGGGTTTAGGAGGAGTGAATTTTGTTGGGGCTTTGATTTTGGGAAATTTATTGAGAGATGGCACAATTGCGGCTCAAATTGGCGGTTTAGTTGCTTTTGTGCAAGGTATTTATGGATTGTTATTGGCTTATGGTACGGGGTTTTTAGCCATTCCCTTAATTCGATATTTCTGGATTAAACGGCGTAATGATAAAATTACTACTCGCAATTATCAACGTCAAGAACGAGCTAGATTATTAGCCGGTGCTGATGCTTCTTTACAGAAGAAAATCGCCTTTGCTCGTGAATTTGCAACGGAAAAAATCATTAGTAAAGAAGATTCTGTTTATTCCACAGAAACAGATTTATTAGAACAGGAATTTCAGAATAAGCAAATAGGGGATAGGTAATTGGTAATAGGTAATTGGTAATAGGTAATGGGATGATATTTATTTTTCTCTTGCAAGAGTGTCTCTTGTCTCTTGCAAGAGCGCCTATTTTGTTTGAATGGGTGTCAAGGCTACACCTCGATAGTAATATCCTAGAATTTGTAGGTGGTTTGCACCACGTTTTGCTAATTCATAAGCCCCCCATTGACTCATTCCTAAACCATGACCAAAACCTAATCCTTGGAGGATAAAACTACCATTTACGTCTTTATTGACAATAAACCGCGTACTTTTAATTTTTAGTGCGGTTCTCACTTCTTCACCTTGGAGAATTTTAGTGCCTTTATCACCGATGATTTTCAGAGTTTTGACACTTCTAAAAGGTGAAACATTTTGAATAATCATCTCTTTGACATTACCAATACCGGCAATTCTGGCACTAATTTCTCTAGGAGTGAAGGTCTTTGTCCAGTTACATTCTTTGATCTTTTGATCAAAATCGGGAACAGCACGCAAATAAGGTTTTTTGGTACTCCAGACATCTTCAACGTTTTCAGTGTGTCCACCAGAACAAGCATGAAAGACAGAAAGAATGATTTGATTATTGTAAGTTAATATTTTGCCTGCTGTCTGGTCTGCGGCGTTGTAAGTTTTGGGAGATTCACTGCTTACACCTTTATAAATTTGCCAACGATCTGGACTATCCCCTAAATCATACACCGGATTTCTTCTTTGTCTTTCGCGCTCATAAAGGGCATAGGTACGGGCTGCTATGGCTTGGGCTTTGAGGGCTTCCTCCGGCCAGCTAGAATTCATTTCTCCACCAATGACGCTGTAGAGATATTCTTCTAAATCTACCCAGTTCACGGCAGTTAGGCCGTTACCTGTGGGTACTACTAGGGTTCTACCACGAAACCAGCGATCGCCAATATAAACAAATCCCTGATTTGCCGGTTCAATCCAAAATAACCCTGATTGCCATCTGTCTAAGGCAATGCCCCCGGCAACCGCTTGAGCGGCAAAGGGTCTCATTCCTGGTAATTCTCCCAGTGTCTTACCTCTACTATCTTTGACAATAGCGGTTGTGGAAGCACCGACTTTTACCTGTTTAACTTCTCTTGCAATGGCCACACGCAGAATTACAGACGCTTGGGCAGGAGCAAGTAAAACAAACCACAGTAGTATACCTATCCACCAATGTCTACCTTTAATTTCAGAAAAAAAACTGCCTAATAATAGTTGAAATTTCATTTTAATTGTTTAATCATAAGCGTATACTGTTTACCCTTTATATACTCTTATATAGTATATACTTGGTTTTTATATAACTGGGGCGCTAGGATTCGAACCTAGGGATGGCGGGACCAAAACCCGCTGCCTTACCACTTGGCTACGCCCCAAGGAATTAACTTTAGATAATATAGCAGTCCTTGTGGGATAATGTCAAGTGTTTTGAAAAAAAATTTTTTTTGCTGATGGGGAATGGGCGGTTAAGGGGGTTTTGGCGGTTAGCAAAAAACTGGGATTTTGTCAAATTTTAGGTTGTTTCACAAATTTTATGGAAAAAAACATGATTTTCTATGTCAAGATTACTTAGATATAAATACAAAAAAAAGATAAAATTTCTAGTAATATTTTGGTTAAGCTGATGTTAAGCTGACTAGAAAATTAGAATTTAAGTAACTTTTAAGACAAAAAAAAGTAGCGAAAAATACGAAATTTAATCAGGATAAACATCGTAGACGCAGAGGAAAGAAAATAAGTGTTGAAGAAAGTAGTTATTACCGGGTGTTTAACTTTATTGATGCTGGGAGGGTTGTTAACAGGGAATGCTTGGGCAGCGGAGTCAACGGCAGCACCACCCCCTGATACGGGAGATACAACATTTATGTTGATCTCATCAGCCCTGGTATTGCTGATGACACCCGGATTAGCGTTCTTTTATGGTGGGTTTGTGCGATCGCGCAATATCCTAAATACGTTAATGATGAGTTTTGTATTGATGGCCATTGTTGGAGTCACTTGGGTTCTGTGGGGTTATAGTCTTTCCTTTGCCCCTGGTTTACCTTTCATTGGTGGTTTACAGTGGTTGGGTTTAAACGGTGTTGGCTTAGAAACAACAGGTTATCTGCAAGGTTCAGCCCCAGCAGAGGTGGTATCCTACGCGCCAACAATTCCCCATCAAGCATTCATGATCTATCAAGCCATGTTTGCTATTATCACTCCAGCATTAATATCAGGTGCGATCGCTGAACGGATGAGTTTCCGGGCCTATTGCCTATTTGTAGTGCTGTGGTCAACGTTCATCTACACACCCTTAGCGCACATGGTCTGGGCAAAGGGAGGATTTTTAGGTTTATATGGCGGTATAGGCGCTCTAGACTTTGCTGGTGGTACAGTAGTACATATTAGTTCTGCTGTTTCGGCACTAGTAGCAGCAATTGTCCTCGGTCCGAGAAAAAACTATCCAGATCGTTTGAGTCCTCCCCACAATGTCCCCTTTATTTTGTTGGGCGCTGGCTTACTTTGGTTTGGTTGGTTTGGCTTTAACGCTGGTAGCGCCTTATCTGCTGGCACGGTAGCCACAGTAGCCTTTGTTGCTACTAATACATCCGCTGCTGCCGGGTCGTTAATGTGGTTGATCTTAGAAGCTACATTACGGGGAAAACCCACCGCTGTAGGGGCAGTGACTGGTGCTGTCGCTGGTTTAGTTGGAATCACCCCAGGGGCGGGATTTGTCACCCCTCTAGCCGCAATCTTAATCGGTTTTATTACTTCCTTCGTCTGCTTCTATGCTGTCAGTTTTAAACACAAGTTACAGGTTGATGATGCCCTAGATACCTATCCCGTCCATGGTGTTGGCGGTACTATCGGGGCGATTTTAACGGCTTTCTTTGCCACAACTGAAGTTAATTCTGGTGGTAAGGACGGGGTACTCCGTGGTAACTTGAGTGAGTTATTTGTGGAATTGGTAGCAATTGCTCTAGCCTATATCATTGCTGGGGTGGGGACTTGGATCATTCTGAAAATTATTGCGGCTACAGTTGGTTTAAGAGTCCCAGATCAAACAGAAAATCAAGGACTGGATATCCATGAACACGGGGAAGAAGGTTATAACTCCGAGTTCGCAGACCGAATCTCTAATAAGTAATATCAACTCAAGTTGCTAGTTATAGCAACTTGAGTTAAATAAATTAAAATTTCCCATCTCAATTGCCTCCAGGCGCGAGAAAATTAAAAATAGTCATTTTAGTCACCAAGTCCAAATGGATACAAAAGCTTTTAAACGCAACCTGCAACATTCAGCCAATTACAATCGTAAGGGCTTTGGTCATCAAGCGGAAGTTGCTACCCAGTTACAATCGGAATATCAGAGTAACTTGATTCAGGAAATCCGGGATTCTCACTACACTCTCAAGCGTGGTGATGTGACGATTCAATTAGCACAAGCATTTGGTTTTTGTTGGGGTGTGGAACGTGCTGTAGCAATCGCTTATGAAACCCGCCAGCATTTTCCCGTAGAACGGATTTGGATTACCAACGAAATTATTCACAATCCATCGGTTAACAAACGGATGCAGGAAATGCAGGTAGAATTTATTCCCGTCATTGATAAAGTCAAAGATTTTTCTGTTGTTGGTAGCGGTGATGTGGTGATTTTACCAGCTTTCGGTGCAAGTGTTCAAGAAATGCAAATTCTTAACGATAAAGGTTGTCAGATTGTTGATACTACTTGTCCTTGGGTATCTAAAGTTTGGAACACTGTAGAAAAGCACAAAAAAGGTGATTACACATCAATTATTCACGGAAAATACAAACATGAAGAAACCGTTGCTACTAGTTCCTTTGCTGGGAAATATTTGATTGTTTTGAATTTAAAAGAAGCAGAATATGTAATTAACTATATTCTCAATGGTGGCGATCGTCAAGAATTTTTAACTAAGTTTGCTAAAGCTTGTTCTGCGGGATTTGATCCTGATCAAGATTTAGAACGGGTAGGAATTGCTAACCAAACAACCATGCTCAAAGATGAAACCGAAAAAATCGGTAAAATGCTAGAGCGAGCGATGATGCAGAAGTATGGACCGGCAGAGTTAAATCAGCATTTTCAAAATTTTAATACTATCTGTGATGCCACTCAAGAACGTCAAGATGCGATGTTGGAATTGGTGAAAGAAAATCTGGATTTAATGATAGTAATTGGGGGATTTAATTCATCAAATACTACTCAATTACAACAGATTGCTTTTGATCGAAATATTCCTTCTTATCACATTGATAGTGTTGAATGTATTCAATCAATTAATAAGATCAAACATCGAGAATTAACGGGAGATTTGGTAATTACAGAAAACTGGCTACCAACGGGAGAAATTAAAGTTGGTATTACCTCTGGTGCTTCTACACCAGATAAGGTAGTTGAAGATGTAATTGAGAAAATCTTTGCACTGAAAACCACAGCAGTTTTAGTTTAAGTCTTCTGTATTAATACATTAGACATCTTGTGAGAATTAAATGTGCGTGACTTGAAACTCTTGTAGAGACGTTCCATGGAACGTCTCTACAATATTTTTCACCAGATGTCTATTATCTATGTTATGGATAATGTATTAAAATACTTTACTTTATCCCTTCTGTTGTCTAGTCCGGGGGTTTTCATTCTTTAAAATTTACAGGACTTACGCAACCGGCACATTGGTACAGTGCGTCAGATCATATCTGTTGAGGCTGGTAATGGGTAATTGGTAATTGGGAAAAGGCAATACAATAATGAACTATATCACAAGTGATTGGGCGGATATGATATAAATATTTTCTTTGCTCATTAGATATTTGTTACTAATGCAAAATGTTATAGATAAACTAAAGTGTTTATAAACTTTGTTTATTGATCTACATTTATAAATAAATAATGAGTAAATTTAAGCAACAAATAAACAATAAATTAGAGCATTTTTTCCTATTAATTTTTATAGAATTAAGTCAGACAAGAAAGTGTTACATGAAAACAATGCAATCAACATCTTTAGCTGCATACTGAAAATACAATCAGCAATATTTGAGATTTTCTTTGTCAAGCGCCTCAGCTATGAATTTTGTTTTGTTCACAGGATAAAAGCTAACCTGTCCAAAATCAAAATCTTGAACTGATAACTTCCATGGCCTAGCCATATTCACACTTATGCACCAAAGAGGTCATGATATTTAACAATTTTCAGCGAAAACTGCGCCAAGAAGCACAACTTTGGCGAGACGAAGGAATTATTAGTTCTTCCCAGCATGAACAAATAGCCAAGCGTTATCAACTCAATAACCTAGAAGAATCTACCCGTGATGGTTTTAGCATCATTGCTATTGTTATAGGTGGCTTACTTTTAGGCTTGGGTGTAATGACACTTGTGGGTGCAAATTGGCAAGGTTGGTCACGAGAAGTCAAGTTTATTTTGTTAATGAGTTTGTTTCTTTCCACTGCTATTACTGGTTTTTTGACCTGGAGAGAACCCACACTCACCACAAATCAAAGTAAAAAATCTCAACAAAGTAAACGGGTATTGGGAGAAGCATTGTTAATCCTCAGTGCTTTCATTTTAGGCGCGACCTTGATGTTAATGGGGCAAATATTTAATATTAGCAGTTCAACTTCTGAGTTATTTTTAGCTTGGGGGTTTGGGGTATTAGTTATGGCTTATAGTCTTTCCCTCAATTCTTTGGGAATTATGGCCATTATCCTCATTCAAATTGGTTATTGGATAGGAATTGGTGATTTATGGTCTGTGCCTGGAGAGGTGAATTGGGCGCGGTTAGCTGTGCGTCATATGCCCCTATTGTCTTGGTTGCTATTTGTTCCTCTAGCTTATATTTGTCGGTCTCGATGGATTTTTGGTATGGGAGTTTTGGCATTTATTCTATCTTTACAATACAATCTCAACCCTTTACCACTGTTAACATTTTCTGATGTCATTTCTTGGACAGCTTCTTTTGCTTTAGCCCTACCACCTGCTTTACTTTGGAGTTATGATGATCTACTTTTTCCTACTGTGAATTATAGGTTATTTCAACCCCTAGCCCGTAATTTGGGATTGATATGTTTTGGTGTAGTTTTTTATCTTTTGTCTTTCCGTTGGCAATGGCAAGCTGTAGACTTGAGTTATGATCAACCCAATAATTTATCGAATGTATTTCAGTCGTTACCAATTATTGATTTGGGGATTCTCAGTGGTTTGGCTGTATTGCAATGGTTGTTTTTAGTTCGTCATAGAAATAGTCCACTCCGACGAGAAGTATTTTTTAAAATCGTCATCATTACTACTTTTTTGGCGTTCATTATCATTACTCCTTTTTGGCATCAAGCTATCACTAGAATCACTGAACTAGGTATTTTTATCTTCAATATTCTCCTGGCAATATTAGTCTGGGGATTAATTCAAGAAGGTTTGAAGTTAAGGAATAGAACTACTTTTTGGTGTGGTATGCTATTATTTACTCTGCAAATTATCAGCCGGGTTTTAGAGTATGATACTGATGTCCTGTTTCGGGCTTTAGTATTTGCATCTTGTGGTTATTCCCTCATTGCTGCCGGACTTTGGTTTGAACGTCGTTTTACTACATCTAAAAGTAGTAATAATCAGAAATAGAATAATTTTTCTATTACTATGAAAGCATATTCATAAATCTCTGCGAATAAATTCCTATTGTAAATTTAGAAGTAATAGGAAAAAATACTTTTCCTATCATCTATTACCAATTAATACATTAATCTCATGAAAAGTGACTCTCCTGAATCAAAAAAAACCTTAACTCCCGAAATGGAATTTTCTGAAAAGTTGACTTTTCGGGATTATCTAATCGCTACGGAACAAAAGGCTAATAAACCTTTACCAATTTGGCGATTAATTGCCCCTTTATTGTTTCAAGTTGGTTTAATTTTAGCTGTACCTGTTCAAGCAATGTATACAGATATGGCTGGTAAAACGATAATTTTGCAAACTGTATCTGCAAATTCTGATAATCTATTTAGGGGTTCTTCATTAAACTTGGATTATGATATCTCCCGTCCCGAAATGTTGCGAAAAGTATCAGGTTGGCGGGAATGGCTGCGGAAAAATTCCCGCAGAAATGGACAAATTATCCAGGGAAGTACCTTATATCTAATTTTGCAGGAACAACAATCTTTTAATCGTAATCAATTTCAGTCCTGGAAACCTGTACGGGTAAGTATTAATCGTCCTGTTTATCTAGTTAATAATCAAGTAGCTTTAAGGGGTAATTATGAGAATGGCTTAGTTAATTATGGTTTAGAAAACTATTTCATTTCTGACGCACAAAGACAACAAATCAATAATGATCTTGCACAAATTCAGGAAAACCGAGATAGTAGAGAAGAACCAATATTAGTCAGGATAAAAGTAGACCCTCAAGGTAATGCTCTTCCTACGGGTTTATCCATAAGAAATCGTAATTATCCTTTTCAGTAAGTAAATAGACATCTAGGGTAATCAAATGTGTATAATCTGAAACTCTTGTAGGGACAATTCATGAATTGTCTCTAGTATAATTTTTGCTAAATATCTAAGTATGCAAACGTAAAAAACCAACATAAGTAACGAAAAGTAAAGTTCCTGAAAACCTCTTCCCTGTTCCCTTGTCCTTAGTTATTCATTGTCAATTACTTCTAATACAGATTTGGGTAATAACTTTTCTTTAAACCAAACAATTCTCGCGGGAACATGATCTAATTTTACTCCAGCTTTTTCTAAGTTCAATCTTTCGGAAATTGCTAAAATCAAATTATCGCAATTTGCCCGTTTTATTTGAGAAAATTTCTTTTGTAAATATTCTGGTCTCCAATAACCAATTATTTCTAAAATAAATACCCGTCCGTCTGCATGAACTAATCGAAAATCGGGAATCATCACACTACCAGGAATGGGAATTAAATTAACTTCTCTCTCTAATATCCAACCACTTTTTAAGCCATCCCATTTACTAGCAAAAGATTCCTCTAACATACTATCATAAGGTTTACCTGGAGGATAATGGGAGACTAATCCACATTCAGAATTAAGGCTAAAACGTCCTATTTTTAACTCATTTGTGTAAAAATCACGAGTTTGTAAGGTCGCTGATAAACTCCATTTTGTCACATGAAGTAAAGCGGGAATTAATTTGGCTATAGCTAAACCATAACGGGTACTGGAAGTAAATAAACTTGCAGGACCATCTACACTAATTGTAAAACCATGATCTGCATCACCTTCAATATATGCCATTAATTGAAATAGCTTTAAATAACGAAACAATAGTTTATATTCTCCAGGAACATTGCGATGAGCATTTAATACTAATTGAGTTGCTTTATAAAAAACTCCTTGAATTTGAGATAAATTATAACGATGTAAAACATCTTCTGGTTTGGGAGCATCAAAAGCAGTTAGAATTTTATTTTCTGATAAATCTGCGTAAAGTCCGTCTCGTATTTGCTTATGTAAAATTTCTTGGTTGAGTTCTTGACTTAAATCAGCCGCAATTTTATTTAAAGTAATATCCGTTAACTCTCGACTATAAGTAGATTTGGCTGCTAAAGTAAATACCCTTTCTCTTAACATTGCTGGTTCGAGAGGACTGACTATTTCAAAAGTACAAAAACTGCTCTTGAGAATATAAGCTAAACCCCGTTTCATGCGGTAATCTGTGGTATCTCCTTCAAAGTCTGCTAATTGACGTTCTAATAATCCTTGAGTTTTCCCGACTGCTTCCTGAAAAAAACTAATTAAATCGCTGGCTAAATTCAAATGTTTATGATCAAGTTTCAGTCTCTTCGGAATAATTTCCTCGCCGTTTTGGCGGTGTATCAGTAAGTCCGTTGGTAACATCTTTCTTTTTAGTTGAATAGTTAATTTCTAATTGTTCTGCTGCTTTTAAATCGCTTTTCTTTTCTGCACCATAAATAACTTTTAAATTTGCCTTTTTTGGTTTTTCTTCCTGAGTGTGATTTTCTCCCCTGCGTCTGGCTGAAGTTCCCTCTTCGCTAGTATCTTCGGCTATAACTTCATATAAAATTGCTTGTTTATTTGCTAAATTTCCCTTGCGTAAAATTCTCCCCAATCGTTGAATATATTCCCGCGTTGAACCCGTACCTGATAGAATAATCGCAATAGTGGCTGCGGGAACATCTACACCTTCATTTAAGACATTAGAAGCAACTAAGGTATTATATTCCCCTGCTTTAAATTTGGTTAAAATTTCGTGTCTTTCTTTCACAGGTGTTTGATGAGTAATGGCGGGAATTAATAAATCTTGAGAAATACGATAAACTGTAGCATTATCAGCGGTAAAAATCAAAATTCTTTCGGGATAATGGGTGGTTAATAGGTCTACAAGTACCCGCAATTTACCATCAGTTCCTAAAGCGATTTCTTTGGCTTGACGATGTGCTAACATTGCTCTACGTCCAGGTTG
Organism: Dolichospermum circinale AWQC131C; assembly: GCF_000426905.1. Classification (NCBI taxonomy): domain Bacteria; kingdom Bacillati; phylum Cyanobacteriota; class Cyanophyceae; order Nostocales; family Aphanizomenonaceae; genus Dolichospermum; species Dolichospermum circinale. The sequence goes on along the minus strand of NZ_KE384627.1, from coordinate 12,801 downwards.
GGATCTTGCACTCATTTGCACAAACATTTGCCAACCTTGGATGCTTCCTAAAGAGATTTTTGATTGTTTTAAAAAATCATTACGAGTTTGAATTAACTGATGATATTTTTCTCGTTCTAATGGGGATAATTTAACTTTAATTTGCACAATTTCATGAGCAGCTAAAGCTTTACCCGCTAAATCTTCAGCGCATTTACGATAAACTTCTCTACCAATAAGAATATTTAAATCAGCGTGTTTACCATCTGTGCGTTCTGGGGTCGCAGATAGTCCTAAACGATAGGGAGCGATCGCATATTCAGCAATAACTCTGTTAAAATCTGTAGGTAGGTGATGACATTCATCAAAAATTATCAAAGCATATTTATTACCTAAACTCTCCGCATGAATAGCGGCGCTATTATAGGTAGCAATTAAAATCGGTGTTCTATCCCGTGAACCACCCCCCAATAAACCTACCTCCTGGTCAGGAAAAGCCGCGACTAAGTGAGCATACCACTGGTGCATTAAATCCAAAGTTGGGACTACAATCAAGGTGGTGCGTGGTGTGGACTGCATAGCCATTTGCGCCAAATAGGTCTTACCCGCTGCTGTTGGTAGCACAACTACCCCCTGTCGTCCAGCCAGTTTCCAAGCCGCTAAAGCCTCATTTTGGTGGGAATAGGGGGTCATTTCTACACTAGCAACTAACTCCAAAGGATAAAAAGCTTTAGCGTCATCCATAAAATCCGTAGCTTCGGCTTGAAGTGCTTCAACTAAGGAACGGTATCTTATGGCCGGAATACGGAACTTTTCTACTCTATCATCCCATGTAGCATAATCTATCCAAGTTTTACTCCGTGGTGGTGGGTGTAAAATTAATGTACCACGATCAAAAGTTAAGGTAGGGTGACGAGCCATTTTTCTCTGAATAGGGTTATGGGGTGTGATGTAACTACTCATAACCCAAAATGGTTATGATATCTAAATAGAGTTGAGTGATATTATTTTTGAACCCAACAAATGCCAGTTTCTGCAAATTATTCCTTGAGTTCTATTATGTCTATAATAGAGTTATTTTATCTTTCACCTTTTCACTAATATGAGAATCAGCGCAACTATAAACAAGGTGGACTATCTCCGCATCAGTTTAATTGATCGTTGCAATTTTCGTTGTCAATACTGTATGCCTACAGGTGCAGAACTTGATTATATCCTTAAACAGCAATTGTTAACTGATGCAGAATTGCTTACTCTCATTCAAGAGGTATTTATCCCCGTTGGTTTTACCCGCTTTCGCTTAACCGGTGGTGAACCTTTACTCCGTCCCCATATAGTTGATTTAGTTGGGAAAATTGCTCGTCTTCCCCAAACTGAAGATATAGGAATGACTACAAATGGTTTTCTACTCGCTCCCATAGCCCAAAATCTCTATGATGCGGGTTTAAAAAGAATTAATATTAGTTTAGATTCTCTAGATCCAGATATATTTGCAGAAATTACTGGTAATCATGGACGTAAACACTGGGAACAAGTGTGGCAAGGTATCCAAGCTGCTTATAGTGTGGGATTTGACCCGTTAAAATTAAATGTAGTGGTAATTCCGGGCGTTAATGACCATGAAATTTTAGATTTGGCTGCTTTAACTATTGATAAACAATGGCACGTTAGATTTATTGAATTTATGCCTATTGGTAACGGAGACTTATTTAGCGATCGCGGTTGGATATCTTCAGCAGAATTACGTCAATCCATTTATGCGCGTTGGGGATTGACAAAATCCCAAGTTTGTGGTAACGGACCTGCTGATATATTTCAAATTCCTGGGGCTAAAGGCACAATAGGATTTATTAGCCAAATGTCAGAATGTTTTTGCGATCGCTGTAACCGGATGCGTCTTAGCGCCGACGGTTGGCTACGTCCCTGCTTACTAAATGAAACCGGTCAAATTAACTTAAAATCATCTTTACGCGCTGGTATTAGTACCACCGAGCTACAAACACAAGTGAGACAAATTTTAAATATCAAATCAGAAATAAACTTTAAACAACGTGACTCTGGTACTCTCGGTACTTATGCCCGTACCATGTCCCAGATTGGTGGTTAGTCAGTTAATATCAGGGAATTTTAGATTTTATAGGGCTGATACAATTGTCACAAAAAATCAATTATAATCTTCTGTTTTTAAACAGATATCTAGCCCTGACGAGTTTTGTTATAGAGTCTCGAAGAGAGGACTAAAGTCCTCACTACGATTTAGATATTATACCAGTAAGTTCTGTTTTAGATTTTGGATTGTAGATGCAAAGAAAAACAATTCTCATCAAAATCGTCAATCCAAAATCCAAAATTGTCCTACGCTTGACGTGAATAGTATTCCACCACGAGTAGTTCATTAACTTGTAGCGCCACCCATTCCCGTTCAATTATACTATTGACCTTACCAGCCAACTTAGTTTTATCAAACTCTAAATGACTAGGAAGATTAGCCAAACCGGGATATTGCAGGTTAGCTTCCACTAACTTCTTAGAAGCTTCTCTGTTTCTGACAGCAACTTCCTCACCGGCACGGCATTGATAGCTGGCAATATTTACTACTCGACCATTAACAGTTACGTGGCCGTGATTTACCAATTGACGGGCGGCGGGGATTGTTGGAGCCATACCCATACGGAAAACGGTATTATCCAAGCGCATTTCTAACAATTGCAGTAATACCTGTCCAGTAGAACCAGCCACTCGTCTAGCTTTACGGACATAGCGCAGCATTTGTTTTTCGGTCAAACCGTAGTTCATGCGGAGTTTTTGCTTTTCCTCTAAACGGATAGCATACTCGGATCGCTTTTTACGGTTTTGACCATGTTGTCCTGGGGGATAAGCGCGTCTAGCACTCTTCCGAGTTAAGCCTGGTAATTCGCCTAAACGGCGGACAATTCTGAGGCGGGGTCCTCTATATCGGGACATGAGTTTCCTTAGTTTAATCCTTCTAAAATTTTATTCAGACTTACTATTATGACATAGTTCCCAATCATGATAGACATTTTATAGTTAAATTGTCTTCTATTTACAAATAATATTCACAGCAATCAATCAGTTAAATCCACTAATTTTTGGCTGATTTTTGATGATTACACCCACCTGACTAAATCAGAGAAGATGTCTAACCAGATTTTCAGGTAGCATAACCTTGGTTAATTGGAGAATAGTTATCGAAAGAACCCAAAAAAATTAGTAACTTTGGGAACAAATCAACAAATTATTGCTTCATTGTATTTACAGCATTATTGATAACTATAGGTGATGATTAACCAGTAGTTTAAGGACTATGACTGTTACCGATTCTTCAGGAGACCACCAGATGAGCATCAGGTTTGTACTGCTCAACTACTGAGTATAAGTAACACATAATATTGACCACCGGAGTGATCCTGATCATGTAGTAAAAATTTATCAGACTACACAAATTACACCTGTGGTTGTCCTTGATTTCTTTCACCACAACGTCCACAGGATTTAGCAACCTGTGTAGTTAGGAGCAATAAATTTAGCCACTTTTGTTAAGTGTGTCCTGGGTTTACGTCAGCTTGAGTTGTGTCCCACTCAAGCGTGAGATGCTTGTACTGATGCCAGTGAAGGACATAGGATTTTGGCGGGTTGTCTGCTAACATATTGGGTTAAAACCAGATCAATATAGTATAAGCAAACCCATCACTGGCCATGGATAAATAGATTTATCACTGTAGTCTTGGTAAATGTGCCACCGCAAGATCAAAATAGTGTCCTCTATTCATCATCCTTATTACCAAAAACCATTTGTAAGATCATTGGCACTCCGCCCTCCTGGTGATATTTATCGCCCCAAGAACGAATAACTTCGTCTAATTCGTCTATTGCTTGCTCGATTTGATCAACGGGAATATCCAGTTCTTCCACAGCCCGCATCGTATTTGGTTTCCGATCTGCCCAATATTTCATCATGCGGAAATATCGGGCTGTATCCTCTACCATCGTGTATGTGCGCTCTTGATCATCAGCAGGAGAATAAAAGGGACGAGTTAGAGCATAAAAGGGCATACCCCAGGGAGAATCAATGCGTGTTACCGTTCCTGAATACAATAGCCGACGCTTGATATGTTCTGCTAATGCTTCACTCAAGGGCATTTGGTGATTAGGGGGTAAGTCCTCCTGCGATCGCTTATGAAGAAAATCAATTAACTCCATAAATTCAAATGAGGTAACTAACTTAGCATCAGGAAGATTTTTCGGTAGCTTTTGCTCAATTTGTTTTTTCTCTTCGCTGGTTAGACTCGTACCAGGAACACGGGATCTTCCTGGTTGCCAAGGATATTTTTCCATCCAGACATAAGGAAGTTGAATCAGATAGCGGGGTTCTTGGGAACCCAGCATTTTTAGCAGTTTGCCCTCAGTTAAAGCTTGTCTTACTTCTTCTACAATGATTTTAACTCGCTTTGGCTCAAGGTGGTGCAAATGTCCGGTCATTCGCAGGTTTTGTCCCTGCTCTAAATAGGTCATGTAAATTGCACACTTGGCTGCTGTTGCGGCTGCATCTAAAAATGCTCCATGCCTGTGTCCACCTGTACGCATGGCACTGAAGGCTAGGTAAAGCATGATCTGATCCATAGCACTAGGTCCAAGACGCTTAATCAGATCTATGTCGTTGGTCATATTTTACAGACGATTTAATGGCTCGGTTACAAGTATGATGTTCAAATTAAATTACTGATTATACACCCATTTTGAAAAAATGATCTCTCAACTGCAAACCTAAAATTATGGGTTGACTCGGAAATTTTTAGGTAGTAAATGTGCAGGGTGTAAATTGGCAATTTTTTGCCTCAGACTGACTAACCCCCTCCCTCTGGAATGACTCGGAAACTTTAGATATCCAGGGTTTTGAGATGCAGGGTCATGGGGAGGATGGGGAAAGTAGAATGATTTGCATTTTTCCTATTAGAATCCAGTATAACTTTCTCTTTCTTAAATATCTATATATTTTGCCAAAAATTTTTCCATACCTTTCTTGATTATGACTTTTGATACTCATTTATCAACGTCTAAATCAGTTCTCAAGGGGAGACAGGTAATAGGGAATAGGAATTTTCCCATTACCAGTAGTCACTGACAACTGACTATTTAGAAGGTTGTGGCTGATTTGGCGTTTTTCTCCAACTAATACAGGCAGCACCAACAGTAACTAATATAACTCCCATGACTTGGATAATATCCAAGGATTCTTGCAGCATTAAACCGGCAAAAATTACCGTGAAAATGGGGACTGTAGCCCCAATTAAAGAGGAGAGAGGAGTGCCTAGTTTACGAATGCCAAAATTATTGAATAAGTAACCGCACAAGGTTAAAACACCTAATATAAAAGCACTTAAAACCAGTTCGAGTACATTAGATGAGTTAATTACTAAACCTAAATTACTTGGTAAAGGTATGATTAAGCACCCAAAACTTATTAACAACATGGTAGTAAAGTTAATTACTGTCAAAGATACGGGATGTAATTTGAGTTTAGTGGCGCATATTCTAGTAACAAGAACGTAAATTGCAAATACTATCCCGGATAGAATGGCTGTCGTGCTTCCTAATGAGGTATTGTTCACCACTACCTGACCACCTAAAACCAACAATTCACCGGCGAAAATTGCCGCCATTGCACCAGTGATCAGTAAATTAGGACGCTCCTGAAACAAAAACCACGCCAGAAAAACACTCATAACCGGATAGACAAAGAAAAGAGCGATCGCCATGGACGTGGTTACTTCACCAATAGCCAGATAAATAAGTACCTGTGATATAAATAACAATAAACCACTAATTATTGATAAAAATAAAGCCTGTTTAGTGTTGTTTTGGCTGGGAATTGCTTTCCCCCGTAAGGAAGCAAATAAATTTTCTAAGTCTTGCCAAATAGAGGGATGTAATATAGGCGACAGCATTAACATTAATGGTACAACCACTAATAAACGTAGCATTAAAATTAAGAAAATATTACCCAATGTAGGCAAGATCAACTGCTGTGTTTCCAATCTTCCCAAGGAGTTAGAATTATAACCCGTAAAGAAGATCGCCTTAATGGCTACGTTGTAAAGAGACGAAACCACTGTATACAAGGAAATCAACAAAAAACCTATCTGTAACTCTGACCAGTTGGGAGATGTTCGTTGTCTTTGTTGTCTCGGAGTTGTTTGTTGTTTAGGTGTTATTTCCCGTCTTAATTTTGGTGCCGGGGGTCGTCTTGTGGATAAATTATCAGTTAAGACGGAACTGATCTCAGGTGGTGTATTTTCTAGCACTGGTGCTGTTAATACTTGAGAAGTTAAGACAGTGGTAAGTTCAGGAGTTTTTACTGCT
>NZ_KE384627.1:0-6369 GCF_000426905.1 Dolichospermum circinale AWQC131C | reverse complement strand
ATCAGGTTGAGGGTTTTCATCTGCGGGTGAAGTAGTTGGTAAATCTGGATTTATGAAAGAATCGGGTTGAGGGTTTTCATCTGCTGGTGAAGTAGTTGGTAAATCTGGTTTTATGAAAGAATCGGGTTCGGGAGTTTTTACCGCTGGTGGAGATAATATAGCGGTTGTTGCTGATGTAGAATCACCCTGTGGTAATTGACTCCTAATCAAAGCAATCGGTTCAATAATGATTTTTTTTGAGGATTTTTCCCCATGACCATTTTGATGAGTTATGGCTTCATCATGCAGACCATCAGCCAATTGTAAAACCGTTGGTGCGCCTCCCGTTGCTATATTCAAAGAGTTTGTGTCTCTATTTTTTTCTAGTTCATATCGTAGCCTGTTCACAAACTCTGCTAAGATTGTTTCTCCTTGCTGCTGTTGACTATAGATTCGCGCCAACTGTTGAGAAAGATCACTTTGATAGTTTTTCAGTTCTTGTGATAGTGAACTAAAGGCATTAGTGACAGTATGATCAAGACTGTCCATCATGGTACTAACATTCTGTCCGATTTCATGAGCTTGATCATTACTTAGTTGAGGATTTTTCATCCCAACTTCGTGAGAGGAATTATACTCTAGGGTTTGGGTAGCTAAAGTTTTCAATGAAGACTGTAATTGGGAAGAGATGTGTTTAGCTAAAACCTCTGCCAATTGACGAATTAACACCTGCTGTTCCGTAATTTGTCGTGATTGCTGTAACTGTTCTTTTTCCTCAATTAATTTTTGAATATCGTGAGATAATCGGTTCTTTTCCGCTTCTAGCCGTTTTACATCTTCCTGTAAAGTCCTCAACAGATTTTGTTGAAGATTTTCTAAATCCTCAACTACATCCCACAGAGCATTTTCTGCGGCTCTGGATAGCTCGCCTCTAATGCGTGGGTTTTCTGGTCGCTTCTCAAATCGCCCCATCAGTTTCTAGCCTCTAACACCTTGATGATTAAGTGGCTGCTCCGAATACCGAATCAACACTTATATTAAGTTTCCTGCAAAAAATAGAAGAAACTGAACAATTTCACTGCATTTATAAATTTACTTAACCTATACAAGGTTAGTACCGATCTTATAATCAGGGAATTTATAGTTATGAACGCGCCAGCATCTCCTAGTTAACAGGATGTCTGAGGAGTTACATTTATGTCTTTTTCTTCTTAATTATAGTCATTAATGGGCTGAATTTGGGTAAAAATCTTGTTTCCTTAGAGGGTGTGGCAAGATTCAAGACTTTACAGATGGTGTGTTAGTCCCAGGGGGGGAATTTTTTATTGTCTATTGATGATGGTGAAGATCATAGCGCTCAGAGCCGCGCAGATGGGGACTGTAATTAACCAGGCGGCGGCGATATTTTGGATAGTGGAAAGTTTGATAGCTTGAAGATTTTGTACCAGTCCAATACCCACAACTCCACCGACCAGGGCGTGGGAAGTGGAAACAGGTAAACCTAAACGGGAAGCTAGTAAAATTGTCATGGCTGTGGCCAGTTCGGCGCAAAATCCGCTGCTAGGTTCTAAGGAAATAATATTTTCGCCAATGGTGGTGATGACTTTTTTACCCCAAACTGTTAAACCGGCCACAATTCCTACAGCACCTAAAAGCATAATCCAAAAGGGAATAGTGAGTTGATGACTAGGGATTTTACCTTGTTGATTGATGTAGTAAATTACTGCTAGGGGAGCGATCGCATTACCAACATCGTTAGAACCGTGAGCAAATGCGACAAAGCAAGCACTGATAACTTGAAATTTGGCAAATAAACTTTGAATTTGATTGTCAATTTGACTATTTGCTAATTGTCGCCAACTGATTAAAGTCAGGGCTATTGCAGCTATTCCAGTGATGAATAGTGTAATGTCGTGAGGGGGAATATTCAATTTTCTCTCTATGAGTAAAAACTGGCTCAGAGGTTGAGTGATTGTGGGCAGAACAATAACACCAAATATACTCAATAGCAATGTACTTAACCAGGGAGTCCATTCTTGTAACTGGGACAGGGGATGAAGTTGATTAAAAATCCAGTGTCGAATTAGAGTATATAAACCAGCGGAGATTGCACCACTAATTATGGGTGTTAACATCCAGCCAATGGTAATTAAACCCATAGACGACCAATCTATTGCCTCTATTCCTAATGATACCCAACTAAAGCCAGCGATCGCCCCGACAATGGCATGAGACGAGGATATAGGTAAACCCCTGGATGTGGCAACTTGTAGCCATATTCCACCCGATAGGAGTACCGAGATCATGCCCATGACTAAAGTTTGTGGTGTCGTAGCAAATAAAACTGGATTAGCAATTTTTGTTCCCAAGGTAGATGTTACTTCTTGTCCAAATAAGACAGCACCAAGAAACTCTAACACCCCAGCCATAATTATTGCCTGTTTGAGTGTAATCGCCTTAGAACCCACAGAAGTTCCCATGGCATTAGCGACATCATTTGCACCCAGATTCCAGGCCATATAGAAGGCTAAAAGGGCGACTATCACAAGTATTGCCATAAAATAAACTATGCGCCCCGATTAACAGGTAAAGATTGTGATGAATGATTTACATTTTCCATTTTTTTGGCTGTAAAAATTTGGGCGAGCCGTGAAACTCAAGACAATCAACAAAACCTAATTTTATCTATGTTTGATATTTTCACCAAATTAAGCTATCAAGCCCTGCAATCAGGAAAGAATTACTTTGCTTTTGCTCACAAAACCGTAATTTCACGGATTAAAGACCTAATTTATCCATCACTTCAGCCAAATATCAGTCCTTTATCCCAGAAATTGCTGACACAACTCCAAGACAATATGAACCAGTTATTGGCAAGAGACTGGGAAGATAGTCAAGCAGGTGTATATCCACAAAATTTATTATTTGATAATTCTTGGGAAGATTTCTTCCGCTACTATCCATTACTATGCTTAGATTTGCTAAATGTTTGGGAACGAATTAAAAACCGGAGCTATCAAGAATTTTCCCAGGAAATAGCCACAGATAACTATCCCAGCTACTATGTACAGAACTTCCATTACCAAACAGATGGTTATTTGAGTGAACTGTCTGCCAATTTATATGACTTACAGGTGGAAATTCTATTTGCTGGCTTAACTGATGCTATGAGAAGACGCATCCTCTGTCCTCTCAAATCTCAACTGACAGCATTTGACCATATTCCCCAAGAACAACTCCGAGTCATAGATATTGCTTGTGGTACTGGACGAACACTGAAGTTAATCAGAGCAGCTTTACCAGAGGTATCTTTATTTGGTATAGATTTATCTTCAGCCTATTTGCGGAAAGCCAACGAACTATTATCCCAAATTCCGGGAGAATTACCGCAACTTGTGCAAGGAAATGTCGAAGAGTTGCCTTATCGAGATAATTATTTTCATGGTACGACTTGTGTTTTTCTGTTTCATGAGTTACCAGCGGCAGTTCGTCAAACTGTAATTGAAGAATGTTTTCGGGTTACAAAACCAGGAGGCATTTTTATGATCTGTGATTCTATTCAGGTAAATGATGTACCGGAGATGGAATTAGTTGTCAAAAACTTCTCAGAGACTTTTCATGAACCTTATTACAAGCATTACATTACAGATAACCTGGTAGAGCGCTTAGAAAAAGTGGGATTTGAGCAAATAGAAACCCAAGTTCACTTCGTAAGTAAATATTGGATTGCTCACAAGCCAAGTTACTAGAGATTCAGCATTCACAATGACGGTTGATAACTAAGAAAAGTTTTCTGTTCCCTCACTTCCGGTAATTATTCCCACCTACTAACGCCCAATGTGTACCGGACGCGATTACCAAAGGTGAGATGAGTACGTGTATTAGTGACTTGGTCACCAATACACGGCAAGGTTTGAGCAATTACCAGATGTTTTGATGAAATAGTGAACAATTTTCCGTCGATATGAAGTGCTGTAACTGTCTATGTTTTGAGCGGAGAAATTGAAATACTGATAGCTTGGGCGGTGAATATCTATATAACTGATCAAAGATATAGTGCTTGTAACTAGCTATATCTAGTGTCAGTACAACAGAAACTTAGCGACGATAGAATTCCACAAGTGTAGTGCTGTAACTGTCTATGTCGTCTCAATACAAGAAGTGGTAGGCAGAATTAATTGTCTGATAATCCGGTAGTATCATCTTCATCGTTGGCAGGTATTAATATCTAACTACCTGTTAAATAACAGAACTGACAATACTCCCAGTTATCCATCTAGGCTTCTGCGACCACTACCTCGATGAGGATTGGGCGTTTGTGGGTCATTAGGACTAGGTTTAGAATTATCAGCCAGGTTGAATTTCGTTTCACCAAAAGTGAAACTCTCGTTGGTCAAAGGTGAAGGCTGGTAATCGGACTTGAGCTTGGACAGAGCGGAAAAATGAGTCTGTACTGCTTCGCAGTTAAAAGCTAAGGAGCCAAATACCAGACTCGATACTAAAAGTGAAATGGCAGCACGCATAGTAGATGTCTATTTTAGAACTCTCTACTTCACTAATCCTTAATATTTATATGTCTATCCGGAAAATTTGCAAAAAAGTATTGTATTTTACTGAATAAAAGTTAATTTTATACTTCTTCCAGATGCTCAACAAGTAACCAATTCCCAGAGGAATTTGGCCTCCCCCAAATCTTGAGTATTTTTGCTGAGGGAAGAGTTTGTAATTGCTGGTCTATATGCGATCGCAATGCCACCAACTGCCAATTTGTCGTAGCTAAATTGGTTTTTTCTGTAATATTAAATTGGTAGTTTTGCTCACCCTGGCGTTGAAATTTCCCTGTAAAACAGTTGAGGTTGAATTTATGATCACTCTGGTGCAAAATACAAGGACAATTACCATCAGCAGGATAAGCTTCTGGGTGGTCTAAATAATAAGTTTGCCAGTGTAACCAATCGGGATGATCAGTTGATAAGTTAAACAAGGGAACAATTACGACTGGTGCATAGTCATCTGTCAATAATGCAGCCTGCAAACTCTTCACTGGTAAATCTCTGGGCTGACATCCTAGCACAATACTCATGGCAGCTGCCATACCGGCGGCTTGACCAATTCCCATGACTATCGGTTGGAGTCTGGTGGCCCCATTAGCAATATGGGAAACGGAAATGTTCTTTTCGCAAACCAGAAAACCATCTGTATCGGTGGGGATGAGCGCGGAATAGGGTATAGTAAAGGGTGTTCCTGTCCATCTTCCACCCCAACGGATAGATTTAGGTTGCAATAAAAACTCAACACCCGGATAATGATGATCGTTGGCATAGTTACCGACAGCGATACCTTCGGTTAGCTTCGCTGCCGCATCATGGAATGGTAGTGCGGTTTTACTGTTTGCTAAAGGCAGAATATCTTGTTCACAAACAGTTGTTAAGCCTACTAAGCGGCGACTTTCCCGATAATAGGGATGGAGGGCAAAAGCGGAGTTAGCATGAGGAAAAAGGTTTGCAGCTAATCCGTAACGCCTACCAAACTGAGTTTGAATGAAATGAGCGAAATTCTGACTGTGCCAAAAACATTCTCGCACAAATTCCTGCTTTTTCACCCCTGCATCTAGCAAGCGATTGGCATTTTGGCAGTAGTCGTTGCCCGCTATAGGCCAGTTAATCATAAATCGTCTGCCGGGCAAGCGTCCATAGTTCAAAAATTTTTCTGGACCATAGTCATCCCAAGCTCCTGTAAACTGGGATGGATCATAGTTAGGGGCTGGAGAAATTTCTGGGGCGATATTTTCCCCAAAATCCTGCATTACTACTACCCAAGTGGGCGCTTGCACTGGATAGGTTTGGGTCAGGGAGTTAAAATTTGTAGGTGCGCTGGGTTCTCCCCATTCTGACTGTAATTCCCAACCCCAGCGTAATGGTATTTCTCCTAAAGCTAATAAATCTCCTAATTCTGTGCCGTCAAGAATTATTCTGGCGTTGACGGTGAAATCTGCAAAGCGTACACCTGTGATACAGTCTTTTGTTCGCAAAACCTCTAAAGGCACTTTTCCCGAAATCCATTGGAGATTAGGTAATTCTCGCACCCAGTCGGCAAATATTTCTGCACCTATGCGCGGATCATAACTAAAAAAGCTGACCCAACTATGATCTAATCCTCCTGGTTGCCTACGTTGCAATTCTTGTAAAAAAGCACCCCATAAACCTGTTTGAAAGGCTTGTAATTCGTTGCCGTCGGGTGCCGATACCCCCGCAGAGGTAAGCATTCCTCCTAACCAGGCAAATTCACTCACTAGGATGGTTTTTACGCCTTTTCTCGCTGCTTGGATAGCAGGGCGTTTTCATTTTCTAAATTCTAGCAGAAGAAAGAGCGAAACTTTTACTATTATTC
>NZ_KE384626.1:21847-35757 GCF_000426905.1 Dolichospermum circinale AWQC131C | reverse complement strand
GCATTGGTTGATACGCCTTGGTTGAGAGACAATCTCAACTTATGTATTTGTTAGCATTAGTTAACGAAAAAGTATCGGACTACTATACTGTTCATTTCTTGGCAACTCAAGACAAGGGTAAAAACAGCAAATCGGGAAGAAAACCTTGACATCTGGTTATAAATGCCATAAAAAATGCTAAATCATCGCCAATTGACCATTGCCTGTTTTCAATTTTGACGTATTTCTAGTTACACTTAATCCAATCTAAAATTTTTTGTAGCTCACCTTTATGTAAGATGAGCATGATGACTTTTGACAGAGGAGCTTTCATGACAGACCAACCCTCGGCAGCTAATCCCATCAATGCCGCTGCTATTCCTATGAACCGCCCTGCGGCAGCCACGCCAATGAATTCTTTCAAGCCAACTAATGTTGGGGGTAAAACCATTCTCAGCGTTGATTTAGGCCGAACCTCCACCAAGACTTGTGTGAGCCGTGAACCCGCCAGTGTGGCCTTCATTCCTGCTAATGTGAAGCAGATGAGTGTTAGTGAAATTCGTGGCGGTGTGTTTGAGGCTAAGGCAACTGACCCACTGATGGATTTGTGGTTAGAGTATCAAGGTAGTGGCTATGCTGTGGGGCAATTAGCCGCAGATTTTGGCGCAAATCTCGGCGTAGGCCAATCTAAGGTTGAGGACGCACTGATTAAGGTCTTGTCCTGTGCCGGCTACTTTAAGCTCAAGGATGAAATTTCTGTGGTTCTGGGTCTCCCCTTTTTGTCTTTGGAACAATTTGAGAAAGAAAAGGCACAGTTAACTAGTTTGGTAACTGGACCTCATGTATTGAATTTTCGAGGTGAATCTTTATCTCTCAACATTAGCAAAGTCTGGGTAATGCCAGAAGGATATGGTAGTTTGCTGTGGTCAGAAACTCAACCTAACAAAGGAACAGGAGTTCCCGATTTTACGAAAATGTCCGTGGGGATTGTAGATATTGGCCACCAAACTATTGATATGATCATGGTGGACAATTTCCGCTTTGCCAGGGGTGTTTCTAAAAGTGAAGACTTTGGGATGAGCAAGTTTTATGAATTGGTAGCTGCGGAAATAAAAGATCCAAATGCTGATAGTCAATCTTTAGCATTGATTTCTGCGGTTAATAAACCCAAAGGCGATCGCTTTTACCGTCCTCAAGGTGCTAGTAAACCTACTAATCTAGATGATTTTCTCCCTAACCTGATAGAGCAGTTTTCACGAGAAATTTGCTCTCGTGTGTTAGCTTGGCTACCAGAGCGTGTGACAGATGTAATTATTACAGGTGGCGGTGGGGAGTTTTTCTGGGAAGATGTTCAACGTCTACTCAAAGAGGCTAAAATCAATGCTTACTTGGCTGCACCTTCTCGGCAAGCTAATGCTTTAGGTCAGTATATTTACGGAGAAGTTCAAGCGTCCGCTGCTGTTCGCCCTGCTAAATCATAAAACTAATGTTCCAATGGTCAAAAAAAGTAGTTAAATCCGTTACGTTCAATCCAGAAATTGCTGATGAGAGCTTGTTAGCGCAGGTCGAAAACTACTTAGAGACCCAACAAGAGAAAACTTTCAGTGACCTATGTAAAGAGGCTCTATGGAAAGTTTTCTTACCGGAACCTGTACAACCAGTCTCTAAAACAGCAGATATAACCACGATTGAACAGAAAATCAGTGAGATGCAAGTGCAAATAGCCACTTTTGAGGAACGTTTTTTTGCTCAGGAGTCTCGTTCTTTGGAGGCTATAGAAAGTCAAATGTTGCAACTTACGCAACAAGTTGCAAAGTTGACAACCATGTTGAGTCAGCAACCACTTACTTATATTCCTTCCCAACCTGACCCTGAACCTGAACCTGAGCCTCAAGAAGTAGACCCTGTTATCAGTCGTATTGGTCAGTTTCTTGATGATTTCTAAGAAAAGACCAGAAAAGACCAGATTTTTAGTGGTTTTTGCTTTGAGAAATACCTTTAATTAGACTACCGTAATTCCCACCACTAAACTATTTTACTTTAGTATTATTGGTGGGATATTTCATTTCAAAAGTAAAAAATCAAAAAAAATACCCAGGTTTGTCTCTAAGGATTTTTAATTTTCCATAAATAGCTAGAAAATAGATTTGTCACAATATGAGCAACTATTGGTAATAATAAGTTACCACTCAATAAAGCACTATAACCTAAAATTACACCAATGAGAGTCGCCCAAATTACATAAGGCCATTGTTGAGGACCACTAAGGTGTAAGACTCCAAAACAAAGACTGGAGACTATTACAGCTAGATGATCTGCCCCCAGGGCTGGTAACATTACACCTCGAAATAATAATTCTTCACTTAAACCTGGTAATAATCCTAGCCAGATTAAATCGGGCATTGCTAGAGGTTTGAGAACCATTTCTAGATAATAATCCGCACTTTTACGGTAATTAGGGAGAAAGCGATAAGCTAAACTACTTAATATGGTAATGATTAAACCTAAACCGATTCCTAATAATAAGTCTTGTTCGTGCCAATACCATTTGAAGAGGATAACATTGCTCCAATGTAACCATAACTTAGCAACGATCCAAAGAACAATCGCTGTTACACCCATTGCTACTAAAACTTGGGTGCGTGTTAAGTAAGGAATTTCTGGTTCTTGATTTTGCTGTTCAATCACAGGAATTTAAATAAATAATGGTAATGGGTAATTGACAACGGAAGGTTTTAGAGATATTTTGCGTAAGTCATAAAACATAAATTAAATTAAATTAAATTAAATTAATTCATGCTTATCTGCGTTCATCTGCGTTCATCTGCGGTTAATTATTCTAGAAGAAGTATTCTATGGAGTTTCATTTTAGCTCAATCAGAATAATTGTAGGTTGGGTAGAGCTACAGCGAAACCCAACCTAGACAATCATTAACGAAAAATGATTAATATTTGACTATATCTGACTAGATTTTTGTTATTTAAACCTAATACCTGCTTTATGCGCTACTAATAAGCCTACAGCTTCCAAATATGAGTTTACCTGCAAGGTGGGAATTTTTAACTTATGAGCAGAAACCTGTAACAAGGTTTTATTTTCCCTAACTGTAATTATTTGACATTGACTTTGACTTAAACTCAATAAAGCACTACCTCCACAGGATGTGTCAGGAATAATTAAAGCGTCAACCTGGTTTGCCCAGAGATCCGTTGATAATGGCTGATAAGATTCTGTATTAATTATAAACTGCGGAGCATTACTTAAACCAACTAAAACGCAAGGTAAAAATGTGTAACCTAATTCTTCTGCCGCAGCACGAGGTGATAAATTAGTGGCTGTAGGGGCAGGAGAAAGGGCAGGAGCATGGGCGCAAGGGATTTTAAAGGTACGAACTAATAAATGGCTAATGACGGCTTCTGCACCCGCTAGAGGGTCTACTCCTTGACCTTGGCGATAGTTTTGCAGGGCGGTTTCGTCCATGTCGTCTGGGAAACGGGTAACAACTGCGATCGCTTGGGCTTTTTCCTGTATAATTAACTTTTCAGCAGCCCGTAATAAACTATCAGGATTACCTATTGTTCCCCAACTTGTCCCTGTGGGGGAAGTACGTAATTCTACATTTAAAGGCGCGTCCGTAATTACATGATTTGTAATATCTAACCCTAAAGTTGCCCTGGCTGCGTCCGCTACCTGCAAGTGTCGCAGCATTAATTCCGGCTCAATACCCTGGTCTAAAAGTAAACCTACCCTATTGCTACGAACAGGACGTAAACCCCATTCTCCAGCGGCAAATTTGTCTAAACCATAACCTTCTACATAGAAAGCGTTGGGAATATTCCAGTATAAGCTTGCACCATTCATCACATTGGGGTGAGTAATCAAGCGATCGCATACCTGTGATATAATTCTTGCTACTGGTAATGCGTCACCAGCATAACCGCCAATTGCTGCCCCAATGCCGGTGGGTATAATTAAAATGACCGTGTATGGTTTTTGAATGGGTATCACAGGTTCTTTATTTCGCGGTAGACGCGAAGAATAATCTAAGCGGTAACTACAGCCTCTATAGTTGCGGTTTGTTGGGTTTCGTCAATAGCGGTAATAGCCCAACGTAGGGGTTCACCTTGTTTTTGTAATTCCGCTGTAATGGCTTTTTCTAATTCAGTGGGGGTTTCTTGTAATTCTACTTCAGCGGTAATAAAGTGAGTTGTCATTATTTTAAATCCTTTGTATTGGTAATCTTGAGTATAGAAGGACTTGATGGTAATTGGCAACTATATCTACCCTTTCCCAAATTGCTTATCATAAACTATTTCTTCCTTACCTGTTTCAATTTTCAAATCAGATAATGGCTTAGAAACACACAGGAGCGCGTAGCCTTGTTTTTGCAGTTCTGGACTTACACCCATTCCCTCGCTTTGATCTACAGACCCTGCTAATATTAATCCAGCACAGGTTGTACAAACACCAGCATGACAGGAAGCAGGTAATTCCAAACCCGCTGCTTCGGCTACTGATAAGACTGCTTCACCTTCTGGAACTTGCAGGGTATATATTTTACCTTCGTGATTGATTTCTACGGTGTAAGTTTTGGACATATACAATAGCAGCTTTTGGGAACGGACAAAAAATTAATTGTATTTAACAATATATAGTAATTTTGTCCAATTTGGGAAAATTTATTTTTTTTTAAAGAAGATGAAAGATCCTAGATCTAGCATGAGCAGAAATATGCAGATGAACATAATATTATCAAAAAATCATATTCTGTACATCCTTAAATCCTGGAAATCCTGATTTAGACAAAGAAATTAAGTAAAGGCTTTTTGTTGTTGATATATTTGCTTAAATAAAGCTTGCTGCTTTTGATGATCAACAATTGGTTTAGGGTAATTGACGCGATGATATTCTAGAGGAGGAATTTTTCCAGTTACTAAATATGCCGTATCTAAAGAACGTAATTCCGGTATCCATTGACGAACATAAGCTGCTTCTGCGTCGAATTTTTGGGTTTGACTAGCTGGATTAAAAATGCGTAATGGTTGGGGGTCCATACCACTAGAAGCACTCCATTGCCAACCTCCATTATTAGAAGATAAATCACCATCAATGAGTTTCTGCATAAAATATTTTTCTCCCCATTGAGGATTAATTATTAAATCCTTAGTCAAAAAACTGGCAACTATCATTCTACATCTATTGTGCATCCAACCAGTTTCATTTAATTGACGCATAGCAGCATCAACTATAGGATAACCCGTTTTCCCTTCACACCAAGCTTGAAAATAAGTTTCGTTATTGCGCCAGGGAAATGTTTTAAAATTATCTCTATATGCACCATTAGCTAATGTGGGGAAATGGTACATAGCGTGTTGATAAAATTCCCTCCATGCTAGTTCCTTTTGCCATGTTTGGATACTAGCATTTACTTCCTCACTATTACTATTTGCTAAGGCTTCTATGGTACTTTGCCAAATAGTTCTAATACCAATCACACCGAACTTCAAAGCAGCACTTAATTGAGATGTTCCCTCAATAGCGGGGAAATTGCGCTGTTCTTGATATTCATTAATAGGATCATGGGTAAAATTTTCTAATTTTTCTTGTGCTGCTAACTCTCCAGGATTAATTATTAATTCCCTATCCCAAATAAAACCTAAATCTTCCGCAGTAGGTAAATTGATTATTCCCGATTTTTCCGCTATTTCTTGTTCTTCTGCTGTGAGATTTACCAGGTTTTCTAAAGTTTTAACTGGTTGAGATTTTGGTTTACTATACCAATTTTTCCAGAAAGGAGTATAAATGGTATAGGGAGTTTTCGCACCACTAAAGATTTCCGTGGGAGAGTGAAGTAACTGATCCCAATTGTAGTTAAGAAACTCAATTCCTGCGGTTTTTAGAACATCAATTACCGCTAAATCCCGAATTTGTGAATAAGGTTCAACATCCCAATTCCAGAATACTGCTTTAGCATTTAAAGCCACTGCTAATTGAGGAATTGCCACAACGGGATCATTTTGCAAAATTAATAATTGACTACCTGCTTGCCGATATCTTTCCTGAAGTGATTGTAAACAACCAATCATATATTTTATTCTAGCAGGTGCAATATCATCACCTTGAAGAATTTGAGGATCTAGACAAAATACACCTACAATCTTGGGAGTTTTTTTTCTGGCCGCAGCTAGTCCTGTATGGTCAGAAATGCGTAAATCTCGACGATGCCAAAACAAAATTAAATCAGACATTGAATAATAAAAAGATGTTCCTGTAAAGTACCCGATAAAATCTGTTTTTCCTTTGATTTGTTACCAAAAATCAAAATAGATTTTCACAAAAAACTTGTACAACTCGACCTATAATTTCTTGACCAAACCAAGGAGTATTAGCAGAAAGTGTCTGGAGATTTGCCTGATTTACGTTCCAAATTTGCTGAGGATCAAATAATGTCAATTCAGCTTTTTCACCCGGTTGAATGGCTTTAACCTCCTGTTGTAAACAAGTCGCTGGTTGATGACTCAAAACGCGCCATAATTCCAAAGGTGTAAATTCTCCAGTAGCCACAAGATTTTGCCATAATAGGGGTAATGCCAATTCTAAACCAATTGCTCCCGGTGGCGATTCCGCAAAAGCCTGAACTTTCTCCTCGTAAGTATAGGCTGTATGATCAATTGCGATCGCATCTATTATACCTGTTCGCAAACCTTCCCGTAAGCATAGCATATCTTGGTAATTTCCCAAAGGCGGATCTAAATGTAAGGAAGTGTGGTAACTTATCATGGATGTTGTATCAAGTAAAACGTGCATCCAGGTTGTACTAGCAGTAATAGGCACACCATTGGATTTAGCTTTAGCAATTAATTCCACACTACGAGCAGTAGAAACACGCATAATATGGACTGGTGTACCGATATCTGCGACTAATTCTAATAAAGCTGCAATAGCCGTTGTTTCCGCACTAGTTGGCATTGGGGGTAAACCTAAACGCAAGGCTTCTGCACCTTCTCGGATCATACCATTAGCTGCTAAATGGCGATCGCACGGCCAAAAAGCCACAGGTTTACCAAAAGGTTGAAGATACTCCAAAACCCGTCTAACTATCCCCAAATTTTCCCAAGGTTTACCATCAGTAAAACCCACAATTCCCGCAGCAGTTAAATCTGCTACTTCTGTTAATTGTTTACCTGCCAAATCTAAAGTAATTGCTCCCCAGATGTGAAGACTGGGGGAGACTTTTACCCGATTTCGGTATTGTTGTAACTGTGTTACCAAAGCAGGTTGATCAATAACTGGTAATGTATCAGGTAAAACACAAATTCTAGTAAAACCACCAGCAGTAGCAGCTTGGCAAAGAGAACTTAAAGTTTCTCGTTCTTCAAAACCAGGTTCACCGGAATGACTATATAAATCAACTAATCCAGGACCAATAACCAAACCTTGACAATCGCGGACAGACGTATCTGTAGTAAAATTTGTAATTTGTGGGGCGACATCTTGAATATAACCATCAATAATTAACACATCGGCTACTATGTCAGTTTTTTGCAGAGGATCGATTACTCTTACTTGTTTTAATAGTTCTTTTGTCATGAAAAATACTACTTATCAGTCTTTTAACCGTTGTCTATTCTACTGTTTGATCATGCAAATTGGACGTTTTCGGAATAACTTCAGTATTAAAATATAATATAAGTATTTTTTGTAACTTATATCCTCATGATTCACATTTCCGACTTCTAGCCAGAAATCATCATTTATTCACAATTGTTTATAACTTAGGTTAATATGGAAATTATCATTATAATAATTGTTGTATTTCCACTGATATGCTTGAACCTCTCCATGATCAAGATTTGCAAAGTTGGATTGAATCAACAATTCAACACCTTAAAAATCGTCAATTTGAAGCCCTTGATATTGAATATCTAATTGAGGAATTAAATGATTTGGGTAAATCGGAAAAAAATGCACTTACAAGTAATCTTATGATCTTGTTAGCTCATTTGCTAAAGCTAAAAGTCCAAGATGCTCCAGATAGTATGAAAATGAGTTGGTATCACTCAGTTATTGAACATCGTCAACGAGTTTTAAACAATTTAGAAAATACTCCTTCTCTCAAAAGTTTTCTTTTAGAAGCTATAAATAAAGCCTATTCTCAAGGACGTAAATTAGCAATTAAAGAAAGTAAATTTGCTGCTTTTGGAGTGCGTATTGCTGATGAAAGTGAATATCCTGATATTTGTCCATTTTCCGTTGAGCAAATATTAGATGAAGATTTTTATAGTTAGTGAAAATACGCTGCATTTTTCGGTTTAGCGATACATGATTTATTCTTTCCTAACTCCTGTGTAAATCCTAAAATCTACGCACAGCTAGATCAATCAAAAGTACGAGTCAGGGTAATTCATCAATTACCCCAACAATTTAGTAAATTATAACGCTCCAGCGGCAGTTTTATCCAGTACACTATTACTTAAATGTCCAGTAATATTCATTGCTTGCAGAACCGGATAACCTTGACTACCAGCAGGATAATCAATCACACTCACAGCGCCATTACCTTGACGGAAATTCCAGAAATTTTCTCCTGATAAACCAAGAATATGGCACAATAAAGTTTTATTAGTGGCATCATGAGCGACCACCAAACCTAGTTGTAATTGCTGAGATTCGGCAGTTTTAATTATCGTATTCCAATCACTAACACTGCGTTCTCTTACCTGTTCTAGGTTTTCTCCTTCTGGCATCTGTACTTCTGCGGGTATTGTCCGCCACCTTTCTAGCTCTCCGGGAAATTCCTGTTCAATTTCCGATTCAAATTTACCTTCCCACAGTCCATGACTAATTTCTCTTAAACCGGCAAACAGTTGCAAGTTTAAACTAGGATGATATTTTAAGATAATTTCCGCCGTTTCCTTGGGACGGGACATAGTGCTACTAACCGCAAAATCAATATTCACATCTTTGAGAAATTCTGCGGCTTTTGCGGCTTGATTTCTGCCATTATCATTGAGGGGAATATCAATTTGTCCTTGAAACTTACCTTGACGATTCCATTCAGTTTCACCATGACGCACCAACAATAATCTTACCCCTTGATGACCGGGACGCAAAGAAGGGAAAGTTTCACCCAGATGTTGGGTTTGATTCATAGATTCTAACTGTACTGGTTCACCCAAACCACCAGCAAAATTTAAAACGCTAATTCCGCAGTTAGACTGTTGTAAACAATGGTAACGACTGGGGGAAATGCCCAAAGCAGTGCTAATTAAGGCGCGATTAATCCCATTATGACCAACAATGAGAATAGTTTCACCTTGATGTTGGGGAAGAATCTCTTGCCAAAATTGTTTAGCTTGGGTATATAAAGCTAAAACTGGGAAATGTTCTCTAGTTTCGGAATTTTCCTGTAAAACCATGCGAAATTCATGGGGAAGTTCCTTCCAGGTGCGGTAATCTGCTGTTAACTTCTCTTTGACTTCACTCGTCGTCATTCCTACCCAAAGTGGTAAATCAACTTCTACCAATTGTTCATCAATTTGAATTGTGGGAGCTTGTGTAGCCAATTGACTGCGGATAATTTCCGCTGTTGATTTTGCGCGTTGCAGGGGACTACTATAAATAGCTTGAAATGAAATACTACTGAGGGCTTTACCTGCTTTGCTGGCATCATCACAGCCCTTTGGGGTTAAAGAGGACGCATCAGTACGCCCTTGAATACGTTTTTCTATATTGTAGGTACTTTGGCCATGACGCACGATGATCACACGGGTCATTTTTTACTTTCCTCTTAAATAGCACTAATTTTACTACAAAATGTACCAGGAAGTCAGAATCAGGATATCCAGGATTAAAGAATGAAAACTTTGTATAATCATTGATATTAGTTTCATCTGTGGAGTTAGATCTAATGACCCAAACTACAACCACAAATTTAGAATTAATTCAGCCTTCAGCTAATCATCAGGCCTTGACAGATGAGCAATTTATGTTATTGAAGGAAAATGATAATCTTTATGAATATGTGAATGGAGAGCTAATTATTGTGGCAAATTCAGGTGTAGAACATGGCTACTTAGCTCTTACTCTGGGGTATTTTTTAACAGGCTTTGTACGTAATCATAAGCTCGGTATAACTTGTGATTCTAGCACTGCCTTTAAAATGAAAACTGGTAACAAAAGATCGCCTGATCTGGCCTTTATTTCTAAAGAAAGATTACAAGGTTTAAAGCGATTACCCAAGGGTTTTTTTGACGGCGCTCCTGATTTAGCTGTAGAAATTATTTCTCCTAATAACACTTTTGAAGAAATTCATCATAAATTAGTAGAGTATTTTGAAAATGGAACTCGTTTAGCATGGGTAATATTGCCAGATGAAGAATGTGTATTGATTTACCGCAAACCTAAGCCATCACAGCTTTTGCAATTGGAAGATAGTCTTGATGGAGAAAATGTTATTCCTAATTTTAATCTTCCTTTGATAGAGTTATTTCAAGAATTATCTTTTTAGATACAGCTGCTGCAAGCAGATCGCCTACAATAATTCTGTAGACAATCGCTTATATTATTTAGAACTCAAAACAGGCTCAATTTAATATTTACCTGTAAATACCCGTTGTGCAGGTCCTGTCATGTAAATCCGGTTGTCAATTTCTGACCATTCGATTTCTAGGGTCCCACCGGGTAATTCAATCATAGCAGTGCGATCGCATTTATCATTCAATACTCCTGCTACTAAGGACGCACAAGCACCGGTGCCACAAGCGAGGGTAATTCCCGCTCCCCGTTCCCAAACGCGCATTTTCAAGTAGTTACGATTGACGACTTCAATAAATTCTGTATTGGTTTTCTTAGGAAATACCGGATGATTTTCAAATTGGGAACCAATGCTTTCTAAATTAACTGCTGCAACATCTTCTACAAAGGTGATACAATGGGGGTTGCCCATGCTGACACAGGTAACATCCCAAGTTTTCCCAGCGACTTCTAAGGGAAGATTAATGACTTGAAGCCCACTAGATGCTAAAGTAGTAGGGATCTCCTCTGCTAATAATCGTGGTTCACCCATATCTACTTGCACTTGACCATCATCTGTAAGTTGGGGTACAATCACACCTGCTAAGGTATGAACACTATATTTATTTTTGGTACGGTTAATGCCCTCTAATTCTGTCAAAAATACCGCTAAACAGCGAATCCCATTCCCACACATTTCTGGTTCTGAACCATCAGAGTTAAAAATCCGCATAGTGTAGTCAGTGCCATTTTGTCCAGGAAGGGCAAAAATAACACCATCTGCACCGATGCCAAAATGGCGATCACACCACTGTATGGCTTTCTCTGGTGTTAATACTGGTGTCAATGAGGAACGGTTATCAATGAGAATAAAATCATTACCGAGTCCGTGATACTTAGTAAATTCCATTGCCATTTGTTGTTTTTTGATAAGTGGAAGATTAATTAATTTTATGCAGTAATTTGTCAATTGTCAGTGATGTAATAATTCCAACAATTACCAATAATATGACAACCAATCAATTTGATATAGGACTACCCAGTATTCGTCAAGTTCAGAACTGGATTAAAGAAAAAATAACAGTCGAATTTCGGCTAATGACTGGCGATTTAATCACAGGTCGGGTATTTTGGCAAGATCACAATTGCATAAGTGTTTTTAATGCTAATAATGAGCAAATTACCGTTTGGAGACAGGCGATCGCTTACATGAAACCATTGAGTAGTATAGTATCTGAAAAGGGTTAATTGCGAAAAATGTTCACAGTGATCTGATGTGAACATTCTTTCTAGCTATTTCTAGCTATTTAATAGTGATTTTACCCTCAGCAAAGGCGATTAAAGCATTAAGTTCCTGGTTTGATCCTACCACCAACAAGCGATCGCCTAAAAGAAATGTAGTTTGATAATTAGGATAATCTATTTCTGCACCATCAGCACGACGAATAGCCATTAAACTGACTCCAGTTAAATAACGCATATTCACTTCTTCTAAAGTCATGCCAATGAAAGGAGAATTTGCTGGTAAATCATACCAACGACGATTTAGATCACGAGTCACCTTTTGTAAATACTGAGAAACTTCAGCAGGGGAACGTTCAGGACGTAAATCTAGATAATGATTTTGGCGAATTTCCTGGATTTTCTGTTGTACCAAATCTGGCAACAAACCAACAGCAATTAATAGATGATTTGCCATTTCTAAACTAGCTTCAAATTCAGGTTGTATTACTTCCTTTGCTCCCAATTGATAAAGAATCTCAATATTTTTATCTTGAGTAGCACGAACAACTGTATCTAATTCTGGACATAGCTCCAAAGCCCGTTTTAAACATAGTCGAATACTTGCCGGATCTGGGAGAGCAATGGCCATACCTTGAGCGTGATTTACGCCAGCGGTTTCTAATACATGAAGACTGACGGAATTACCATAAACATAGGGTATACCTGCTTCTCGTAACTGCTGAATACGACTTTCCGATTGGTCAATAACTACCACAGGTAATTGATATTGTTGTAATAATTTCACCAAATTCTGACCAATGCGGCCATAACCACAAACTACTATATGATTCTTCTGTGGTAAATCTGCCGATAAATCAAGAGCTTGATCATTGACTAAATAGGGTTTAAGCCAAGGAATAGATTCCGCAAAATCGAATAAAAAAGGTAATAATCGCAGGACAAAGGGAGTTAACATTAAAGTAACAGCCGTAGTTCCCAAAATTAGTAAATATATGCGCCGAGAAACCAAACCTAAAGCTTGTCCTTCACTAGCGAGAACAAAGGAAAATTCCCCAATTTGAGCTAGTCCCAAACCAGCAATTAAAGCAGTTTTTAAAGGGTAGCGAAATAGCCTGACTAAAGGAGTAATAATTAAAAACTTACCCACAAAAACCAAAGCCACTAATCCCAGAATTAATTCCAGATTTTGCCACAAAAATACCGGGTCAATTAACATCCCAATGGCTGCAAAAAATAAACTAGCAAATATATCGCGTAAAGGTTCAACAATAGTTAAAGTTTCATCAGCATATTCTACTTCAGAAATCATCAAACCAGCGACAAATGCGCCCATTTCAATGGATAACCCTAAATATTCTGTTAGGAGCGCAATTCCCAAACAGATTGTTACCACACCTAATAAAAATAACTCCTTACTTTCCGTACCAGCTAATAACCTTAATAAACGTGGAATTAACCAAATTCCCGCCGCATAAGCGCCAGCCGCAAATAAACCAATCTTCACCAAAGCCATAACCACAGCCACACCAATAGCTTCTCCTGGTTGATGAAGAGCAGGTAATACAGCTAACATTAATCCTAGAGCCAAATCCTGGACGACAAGAATCCCCAACATTACCTGTCCGTGGGGTGTTTCCGTTTCATTGCGTTCCATGAGGCATTTGAGGACTACAGCAGTGGAAGACAAAGACAAAATCGAACCCAGAAACACACCTTTAGCGGGTAAAGTTCCCCAAGCTCCCGTAACACCACAAACCAACACGGTGACGAGAATAGTGAGGATAATTTGTAAAGTACCACCTCCCAGAGCGATCGCCTTAACTTTCTTGAGTTCCGTCAAAGAAAATTCCACACCCAAAGCAAACAACAAAAAAGCCACCCCAAACTGGGCTAAAGTTTCCACCTGGACAATTTCCTTAATTAATCCCAGTCCAGTCGGTCCGACAACCATACCACCGATGATATATCCTAGTAACACAGGTTGCTTTAACAGTGCTGCTAATAGACCACCGCAAGCTGCGACAGCAAACACCGAAACCAAATCAACAATTAAGCGAAAATCTTCTTGCACCTTTTTGAATTAATAATTATTAACAACTATATAGATTCAGCATACAAAGTTTTATCCCTTTGCGGCGCGAGTTGGGATACAATCACAAAAAAATTTGGA
>NZ_KE384626.1:4610-21753 GCF_000426905.1 Dolichospermum circinale AWQC131C | reverse complement strand
CTTGTGGCGTGTTCCAGTGAAGTGTCAAGAATCATCGCACCTTCAGGTCGGTGAGTATGTCAACACCCAAAAGTGATCAAGTCCCCACAGACGAAATTTATCAGAAAACGCCGTAATACCCCATCAGTTAGAACTCATGTTTGTAAATGTGGGTGCATACTTGACCGTGACCACAATGCTGCAATTAACATCCTAACTAAAGCACTAAAACAAACTGGCTATGATCTAAGTACGGTGGGGCGCACCGGAACTTCTAACGCTTGTGGAGAGATGACCCTCTACCCAGACTGGGTAACAATTGAAACAAGAATCCCCGTCCCTTTATAGGGCGGGGAGCGTCAATTACCCGTTAGAAACCCGATAACCAATGTCCCGACGATAATACATTTGATCAAATTCAATTTCTTTAATACCTGCATAAGCTTGGGCTAAAGCTTCCTGGAAATCCCCACCCAATCCAGTTACATTTAAGACTCTACCTCCATCTGTAACAATTTCCTGGTCTGCATTTAATTTTGTCCCCGCATGAAACACGGTCGCCCCGGCTGTATCTGCTGCCACCAAGCCATTAATTACCTTACCCTTAGCATATTCTCCCGGATAACCTCCAGAAGCAGCCACTACTGTCGCTGCTGCACCTTGTTTCCAAGCAATTGGTGGCATATCTGCCAAGCGCTGTTCTATACAAGCCAAAATCAGATATTCTAAAGGTGTTTCCAGTAACGGTAAAATTACTTGGGTTTCAGGATCACCAAACCGACAGTTAAATTCTAAAACCCGAAAATCACCATCTGGTGTAATCATTAACCCCGCATACAAAACGCCTCGGTAGTCAATTCCCCTAGCTTGTAAAGCGGAGATAGTTCTTTCTAATACCTCTGTTTGCACTCGTGCCATTAACTCCGGTGTAGCAATGGGCGCGGGAGCATAAGCACCCATACCTCCAGTATTGTCTCCAGTATCACCTTCACCGACACGCTTGTGATCCTGAGCAGGTAACAACGGGCGAATTGTTAAACCATCGGTTAAAGCTAAAATAGATACTTCTTGTCCCAGTAAACATTCTTCAATTACCACAGAATTACCAGCACTACCAAACTGTCCTTTAAAAATGGCCTCAATGGCTGCTTCAGCTTGGGCAATGTTTTCGGCAACTGTGACACCTTTACCAGCAGCTAAACCATCGGCTTTAATCACAATGGGCGCTCCTTGGTCATGAATGTATGCCTTTGCTGAGGCAGCTTCCGTAAATACCGCAGCTTTGGCCGTAGGAACTCCCGCTTCTGCCATTAATGCTTTAGCCCAGGCTTTACTTGCTTCTATTTGCGCCCCGGCTTTGTTTGGACCAAATACCATTAAGCCTTGATTTTGCAGATAATCGGTAATTCCCTGAGCTAAAGGCACTTCTGGACCGACAACTACTAAAGAAATACTATTAGCGATCGCATATTTACTGATACCTGCAAAGTCATCTACCGCTAAGGACAAGTTTTGACAACCCTGCATAGTTGCTGTACCCCCATTACCTGGTACACAGACAACTTGCTCAATTTGATCAGATTGTAGCAATTTCCACGCTAGAGCGTGTTCCCGTCCCCCATTCCCGATAACTAAAACTTTCACTTATTTCCTCGCGCGTAATCAAGCAAAACGAGTATATATGATACCATTTTCAATTGTCCAAGCTGGTAATCTGGCTAGATTTAGGGTTTGTGTGCCAAACGAGCGATTGCACAATTATAATATGATAATATGCTCTTAGTTTTATCCTAGATTCTATTTATAGTTTTATAATGGTTGTATGATAAGCTTGACTTATATAAAATCAATAATACTTTTGATATTTATAACTTTTAGCAATTTGCCTTTAATTTTAGCCATAAATTTGCTCAGAAATGATCTAATTTAAGCGATTACTAGGCCGTCCTTCGCTATCGCACTAACTTAATTGAGATTTTATATGTCCAGAAATTTGTCTTAAAATTTCTTCAATATCAACAGGTAAATATGGAAAAACGGAATCTTCATAACCATCATGTAAATGATGGGGATAGGTTGAAATTTCAGGATGATGAGGTGCATTATCCCAACGTTTTATTAGTTCTCTATTTTCAGTTTGCCAATGGAAACTATATTTGATTATTTCTACTTGTCCTGATACTATTTGCAAAAATTCAAACATTTCTAAAAAGCTACCATCTTTTAATGTCAGACGATAACGCCATAGTCCTTTATCAGTTTGTGATTCTTCTCGAATAATCGTTACCTTTACGACTTCTGGACAAAGTGCAATTACAGATTTTATCCATGCCAAATAGTCATCAGCATTTCTAACATTTTTTATAAAGCTTGTTCTAATTTATGGATTTTTTGTAAAATATCTTTGCGTAGTTCACATAAGCCGAACCACTCAAAAAAATCCATTTCATCTCCTAAATTTCCTGAGTTAAATTGTTCTAAAAATTGTTCAGAAGCGAGTTGATATTTTTTCTCAAATTTATCTATATCTAAGTTATAAATAGCTAGTTTTTGACCATAACGGGTTAAAATTACATTTAAAAGTTGTCCAATAATTCTATCTAATTCTGTGTTGTCGCTACAGTTTTCACTCAACAATTCTAATTTTTCTAATGTATTCATAATTATATATATGTTTTTAGTGAAGTTTTTCTTGATTATACACTATTCAAGGCAATAAATATCATATATGGGTGCGGCTCTTTTAGGAAGACAAAATACTACATCCGCGTCTGGGGATTGTAAAATTCGCTCAAACCCGCTATACTTGTACAATAAACAGTACAGGTTCGCCGCCAATGAAAATTATCTCTTTTAGCGAGGCCAGAAATAGTCTGAAAACGGTTTTAGACCAGGTGACAGAAGATGCAGACTATACAATTATCACTAGACGGGATGCTGATGATGCAGTGGTGATGTCCCTAGAGTTTTTTAATAGTCTCATGGAGACTGTGCATTTATTGAAGTCTCCGGCAAATGCAGCCCATTTAGAACGTTCCATTGCTCAATTTAAGCAGGGGAAAGTGGTGCAGCGAGATTTGTTAAATGAGTAGAATGTTGGCTTGGACTGATGAGGCTTGGGGTAATTATCTTTACTGGCAAGGGCAAGATAAAAAGACTCTCAAAAGAATCAATAAGTTGATTGAGGAGACGATGCGGATGCCTTTTGAGGGTATTGGTAAACCAGATCCTCTCAAAGAAAATTTAGCCGGATTTTGGTCACGTCGAATTGATGATACAAACCGTTTGGTTTATGCTGTTGATGATGTCTATGTAACTATTATTTCTTGCCGATATCATTATTAATTTTGCACTCAGTAGGTTGGCGTGAAAAATTGTCGTTATTTACAAAATTTAACAACATGAATGGTAAATTAATTGTCTTTGAAGGGGTAGAAGGTTGTGGTAAAACTACTCAGATGCACCTTTGTTCTCAGTGGCTAGAAAGTTTAGATATCTCAGTGGTGCTGACTCGTGAACCGGGAGGAACGGAGTTAGGAAAGGATTTACGGGAGTTATTATTGTCAAAGTCAGTAAATAAGCCGATAAGTGAGATTACGGAACTTTTGTTGTATGCTGCTGATAGGGCGCAACATATTGAAGAAGAATTAAAACCGAATTTAGCTATGGGAAAATATATTTTATGCGATCGCTTTACAGATTCTACCATTGCTTATCAAGGTTATGGCAGGGGTTTAGATATGAGTCTAATTAATAATCTCAATCAGATTGCTACTGGAGGTTTAACAAGTGATATAACTATTTGGTTGGACGTAGATGTGGAGGTGGGTTTATCGCGCAAACGTGGACAAGCTACATTAGATCGCATTGAACAGGAAACAATTGCTTTTCATCGTCGAGTACAAAGAGGATATACGGATTTATATGTATCCTATCCATCCCGAATTGTGCGAGTAGATGGCAGTGGCAGTCAAGAAACTGTGCAGCAAAATATACAGAAGATTTTACAGAAACGGCTGTTTTCATAATTATGTTTTCGTCATTAATCGGACAACAACAAGCGGTAGAATTACTAACCCAGTCCGTTAAACAGAACCGAGTTGCACCTGCTTATATGTTTGTAGGTGCTGATGGTGTGGGTAGAAGTTTAGCAGCACGGTGTTTTATAGAATTACTTTTTTCTAGTTTTGTAAAACCTGATCAAATTCCGATTTTACAACATCGAATTAAACAAAGAAATCATCCAGCTTTATTGTGGGTAGAACCAACTTATCAATATCAAGGACAAAGATTTACTCCACTCGAAGCAGCACAAAAAGGAGTTAAACGCAAAGCACCACCAATAATTCGGTTAGAACAAATTCGAGAAATTACCCAATTTCTGGCTCGTCCACCATTGGAAGCAGCGAGAAATGTGATAGTATTAGAACAAGCAGAAACCATGGCAGAATCTGCGGCAAATGCGTTATTAAAAACTTTAGAAGAACCGGGAAAAGCGACATTAATTTTAATTGCACCTTCCCCGGAATCTGTGTTACCAACTTTAGTATCTCGCTGTCAAAAAATTCCTTTTTATCGTTTAGATAATGCTGCTATGAAGCAGGTACTAACGCAAACAGGAAATACAGAGATTTTGCAACATCCAGAAGTGTTAAATATAGCCGCAGGTAGTCCAGGAAATGCGATTTCATCTTACCAACAACTGCAAAATATTCCTAGCGAATTTATGGAACAGGTGAAAAAAAGACCAACATCTTATCGTCATGCTTTAGAATTAGGGAAGAAGATTGATAAAGAATTAGATACAGAAGCACAATTATGGTTAATTGATTATTTGCAACAATATTATTGGCAACAAATACATGAACCAAAAATTATTCAACAGTTAGAAAAAACTCGGAAACATTTACTTTGTTATGCTCAACCTCGTTTAGTTTGGGAATGTACATTTTTAGCTTTGTTTCAGATATCGCAAATGTAGATAAACGCAGATGATTTTTTGGGCTATTTAACGAAGCTAGAGGTCATTCATCTAATTTTACCCAAGAATACGGTTTCTAAACTATCAAACCTACCCGAAAAGTTGGTATACTATCCATCCTAAACCTAAGCCGACGTTAAGACCACCTGCTAAAATTAGGAAAGTGTGAAATTCGTTAAGAAATTCCTCTAATTTATCTTCATAACTCCCCGCTACAAGTACAGCAACTGCCACAGCAACCACTACAGTAAGCATTACAGCTATCACTACAGCCCAACGAATAGAGACTAGTACAGCGACAGCCACTAACGCATATACTGGCCAAGCCCTAGATACAACAGTCCAAAGTTTAGTCACAACTCCGACAACAGCCCTAGCCGCAGGTGCAGCTTCCAGTATAGCTCTTACTAAAGGTACAGCCCCCCCTACTATCCACGCGGCTAACCACCAAGCTATAGCCATAGCCCCCACTATAACCATAGCCACAATCCAAAATTGACTATAAGTAGCTGCTAAGTAATAGCCTATTAATCCATAAAATAGTAAATAACTGACTAAGAAAATCCAAAAAGTATTTCCAATTGGTTTATTAGCAGGAACTTGTTCTTGTTTAGGTAAATTAATTACATCATCTATAACTTCTTGTTCGTAACTGTCTTCAACTAAAAATTGAACTGTTACTGTTGGATTTTCTTCTTTTACATTAACAATGTTTGGTTCTACATTAGTATTGTTTTCCTCTACATTATTAATGTTTGCTTCTACATTACTATTGTTTTGTGATTCAGACACAATTATTATTTCTGGATTAACACTGTTTTGTTCTGCATTTTGAGTTGAAAAATTGTAATTTAACATTTCTAGCCATATTTGCATTGATTTTGGTCTATCTTTTGCTTCTAATGCCATACCTTTAAGAATTGCTTGGTTTAATTCGTTGCTGATAGTGACAATAATTTCCTGTGGTGCAATTAATAACTCATCATCAAGTTTACGAGCTAAAGAATTTATCGGGCTTTGACCAGTTACTCCATAATAAAGACTAGCAGCTAAACAGTAAATATCTACTCGTGGATCTCTACTTCCTTTATATCTCTGTTCATAAGGAGCAAATCTTTCATGGGCTGATTTATCTGTTGAACTCTGAGTTGCAGGAATTATTTGTTTAGCAATGCCAAAATCAATTAAAACTGCTTTACCATTATCTTTGATCATAATATTTCCAGGGTGAGCATCTCTATGCACTAAACCCGCTTCATGTATCATTATTAAAGCTGCGCCAATTTGGCGAATATAAGTTATGATTTCTGCTTCTGGTAATGCTCCTTTACGCTTAACTATTTGAAACAAATTTTCTCCTGATATAAATTCCATGACTAGACAATAAATATTACTTTCCTGAAATAATTCAATTATTCCAACAATATGAGGATGAGGATCTTTAGACAAACGTGCTAATAGTTGTCCTTCTGCAATAAATTTTTCTATATATTTGTCATACTCTGGATCGTTTTGCAAATATTTATTAGGTGTTTTAATAACAACTGACCGATTTAAATTAACTTGTAATGCTTGGTAAGTAATTCCAAATCCTCCTTGTCCAAGAATTTGCTGAATTACATATTTACCATTTTGTAATTTTTTTCCTACTGTCCAAGTCATAAATACCTCTGATTTACAAATTAATACTAATTTTGATTAGCAAATTACAGCAATTCCGATTTAAGTAAAATACAAAAAAGAATTAAACGCAGATAAATGCAGATAAACACAGATAACTTTGTATTTCATTAAATTTAAAAAGCTATTTATTGATTAAAAACTGTTTATTTTTTGGTAGAAGTAGGATTGGAAGGTGATGTTGTTTGAGTGTTCCAACTAGCTATACCTTGAAGTAAAGCCCCAAAAGCTGCAATTGCAGTTATAACTAATGTTAAAATCTGCATTCTTTTATCCCAATTTACAGAAGCTTTGTTTTCCGTTTCGTTATTAGTGTAACTTGCTGCATTAGTATTTTGACCTTCTGCATTGACATTTTGACCTTCTGCATTGGCATTTTGACTTTCTGCATTGGTATTGTAAGAATTGCTATTTAATAATTTTAGCCATAATTCTATTGATTCTGGTCTGTTTTTGGCTTCTAATTCCATTCCTTTAAGAATTGCTAGATTTAATTCATTGCTGATACCAGAAATAAGCTCTTGCGGTGGTATTAAACGCTTATTGTCAATTTTACGTTTTAAAGCAGTTTCAGGAAGTTGACCAGTTATAGCATAATAAAAAGTTGCAGCTAAGGAATAAATATCACTGGCTGCGGTTGGTTTAGTATTTCTAGTGCAAAGTTCAAGAGATGCAAAACTTTCGTCACTTTCTTTAACTCGTCGCGTCGTTAATTCATGATCAAAATCTAAAACTAAATCAAAATCAATTAATACAGCTTCAGATTTTCCCGCACGTAAAATAATATTTTCTGGTTGTACATCTCCATGAATTAGATTATGTTGATGTACAATTGTTAAAGCCTCGCCAATTTGTTGAATATAAATTAATGCTTGTTCTGGAGAAATTTTTCCTAGTTGATCTAAAGTTTCTCCTGGAATATATTCCATTACTAAACATGAATAACCTGCTTCTTTAAAAGGTTCGTAAAATTTAACAATATGTTCATGTTGACAAAGGGTAAGTTTTACCGCTTCTTTCATAAACATAGTTTCTAAGCGTTCCTTATCTGATTCACTAAGAGATGTAAGTGAATTAACATCTAAAGTTTTCAGCAGCAGAAGATCATCTTGTCTATTTTTAGCAATATAATTAACGCCAAAACGTCCTGTTTTTAGCTCTCTCTCAATGGTATATCTTCCATTTTGTAATTGATCACCTCGGACCCAAGCCATTTTTTCTAACTCCTAAAATACTTGGATCAATTTTCACATAAAAAACTTTTATAGTCACTACCTAATATCTGGACGGTTAGAAACCGCGTCTACACAAGCGAAACCCACCTGGGTGGATCTTGTTTGTGTAGTAGCGATTTATAATCGCCATAATCTCATCAAACACCCTCTAAGAGGAGAGGGAAGCAGAAAAACTTTTTTAGCTGGAATGGGGGTTTATTTATATATTAACAACTTTTCAAAAAACCTCCTAGCCTGAAATAGACATTCCCTGCTAAACTAAAAAACAAATCCATAAATTTTTTCATAGAAAAATGTCTGAACAACAAACAATTAGCCCCTGGAAATATAAACCTTGGTGGTGTCAACCTTGGTCAATTATCATGACTACTATTACATTAATTAGTGGTAGTTGGTTAGTATTTAAAATTATGTGGTTAACAATTTTAGTAGCTATTCCGCTATTAATTTGGATGGGGTTTTTTCTATTAATTTGGCCGCAGATGATGGTTAAAAGTGGGCTTTTGAATAATATAGATAATGATGATAATCATGAAAGAAATTATTAATCAGAATACTCACCAAAAGCAAATTTCTATTATTATTCCCACTCTCAATGAAGCGGATAATATTCAAAGTACAATTAATAGCACAAAATCTAGCACAAATATAGAAATAATAATTGTTGACGGTGGTTCAAAAGATGAAACATTATTGATAGCTAAATCCTTGGGTGCTAAGATAATTGTCTCTCCCCCTGGACGCGCAAATCAAATGAATATGGGTGCTATGGTTGCTAATGGGGAAATTTTGCTGTTTCTTCATGGTGATACCCGTTTACCAACTAATTTTGATCAGATGATTCGGAAAACATTAGCAAAACCAGGAATTGTGGCCGGTGCATTTGCTTTACAAATAAATTCACCTCATTGGGGGTTGCGTTTTGTCGAGTTTGGTGTAAAATGGAGATGCAATCTTTTACAAATGCCCTATGGTGATCAAGCGATTTTTATGACTAAAAATGTATTTCAAAAAGTTGGTAATTTCCCAGAAATACCGATTATGGAAGACTTTGAAATGATCAGAAAATTAAAACATCTCGGCAAAATTCATCTCTTATCAACACCTGTAATTACTTCACCGCGCAGATGGTTAAAAAAAGGAATTTTGCAAACTACTATTCTGAATCAAATTATTATCATTGCTTATTTATTGGGGATTTCCCCACATCAAATTCGTAATTGGTACTCTTCTTCAAAATTGTAAATAATTTTCATGGTTATGACATTTTTATCAGAAATAGATTTGGCTTTAGTACAAGAATCTATCAAAGGATCTTCTCCCAGTTTCCTGGCATTTTTACAAAATACTTTACAATGGGTGAATGGTCTTGGTGCTTTGGGTGGAATAGTATTTATTGCTATCTACATTCTTGCTACTTTGGCTTTTTTACCAGCCGCAATTCTGACTTTAGGTGCTGGAGTAATTTTTGGTGTAATTTGGGGTTCTTTATATGTGTTTATCGGTGCTACTTTGGGTGCTGTAGCTGCATTTTTGGTAGGACGTTATTTAGCTAGAGGTTGGGTAAAACAAAAAATTTCTAGTTACAAAAAATTTGCCAATATTGATAAAGCTGTTAGCAAAGAAGGATTAAAAATTGTCTTTTTAATTCGACTTTCTCCTTTATTTCCTTTCAATTTATTAAACTACGCTTTGGGAGTTACTAGTGTTTCTTTAAAAGACTATTTTTTGGCTTCAGTCGGGATGATTCCGGGGACAATTATGTATGTTTATCTGGGACATTTAGCAGGAGATTTAGCTTTAATTGGTAATAAGAGTCAACCTGATAATATGATTCTCCATTGGGTAATTCAAATTATTGGTTTAATAGCCACAATTGCGGTTACGGTTTATGTAACTAAGATAGCTAAAAAAGCTTTAAAAGAGGAGATATTAGAATGATTTTCCTAAGTAATGAGTCAACTTAAATACTAGTGCTTGGCTGCTCATGATTAATCTCTCAAACTCCGAAATATTCTAGATTTGTTAAATACAAAACTGACAAATTTTTGATCATGATATATCTATTAAATAAAGATTAGATAATCAAAAAATACTTTATCCTTGATAATTTAGAGGTAAAATAAATGTCAATTTCCGAATCTTCAAGAGTGACAATTCGTCCCATGGATGAGTATAATCAAAAACTACTTAAAAATGTTCATCCCGATAATTGGGTTAATCCTCAACCTGCTGATTTTTATGATTTGGTAGTAATTGGTGGGGGAACTGCGGGTTTAGTTGTGGCTGCGGGTGCTGCGGGTTTAGATATAGGTTTGAAAATTGCATTAATTGAAAAAAATCTCATGGGAGGAGATTGTTTGAATTTTGGTTGTATACCTTCTAAATGTTTAATTCGTTCTTCCCGTGTAGTTGGAGAAATGCAGAAAGCTAAGGATTTAGGTGTTAATATTTCCCAACAATTTGATGTTGATTTTTCCACAATTATGAAAAGAATGCGACGCATTCGGGCTAGTATTAGTCATCATGATTCCGTGGAAAGATTTAAAAGTTTAGGAATTGATGTTTTTTTAGGTGATGGTAAATTTACAAATAATAATACTATAGAAGTTGCCCATAAAACATTAAAATTTAAAAAAGCTGTAATTGCTACTGGTGCTAGGGCTATTAAACCGAAAATTCGCGGAATTGAAGCAGCCGGTTATTTAACTAATGAAACTGTTTTTTCTCTAACTCAAAAACCAGAAAAATTAGCAATAATTGGTGGTGGTCCTATTGGTTGTGAATTAGCCCAAACATTTCGCAGGTTGGGTTGTGAGGTAATATTATTTGATCGTGGTTCACAGATTTTAAACAAGGAAGATAGGGAAGCAGCGGAAATTTTACAAAAAGTTTTAATTGATGAAGGTATTCGTTTAGTATTAAATTGTCAATTAGAAGAAGTGGTGACAGTAACGGAGGGAAAAAGACTCTATTTTTCTGTGAATAGTGAACGAGACTCGGTGACAGTTGATGAAATATTAGTTGGTGCGGGACGAGCGCCGAATGTGGAAAATTTGAATTTGGCAGCAGCAGGTGTAGAATATGATCAGAATTTGGGTGTAAAAGTGAATGATTATTTGCAAACTACAAATCCCAAAATTTACGCGGCTGGTGATATCTGCATGAATTGGAAATTTACTCACGCAGCTGATGCGGCGGCACGAATTGTGATTAAAAATACTCTATTTTCCCCCTTTGGTTGGGGACGATCTAAACTCAGTAGTTTAATCATGCCCTGGGTGACATATACTAGCCCGGAAATTGCTCACGTGGGAATGTATGAAAATGACGCTCAAAAATTGGGGATAGAAATAGAAACTATCAAGATTCCCTTGAGAAGTATAGATCGAGCGATCGCAGATCAGGAAGAATCTGGTTTTTTAAAGATTCATCACCGGAAAGGATCAGATCAAATTCTCGGTGCAACCATTGTTGCTAATCATGCTGGTGAGATGATTTCGGAAATTACCACAGCTATTGTCAATAAAATTGGTTTAAGTAAACTTAGTAGTGTAATTCATCCCTACCCAACCCAAGCAGAAGCAATTAAAAAAGCCGCAGACGCTTATCGTCGCACCTTACTAACACCAAAAACCAAGCAGTTATTGAGAATCTTAAAAAACTTTTCTTAATGATCAAAAAAATCAGCAATTACAGAAAATCGCTGTAAAATTAATTAGCTAAATTGTTCAACTCGGAGTTATTTTTGCTGTGCTGAGTTCACCTTTACCCACTATTAATGCTCTCAAACAACCTACTAATGATGCTTGGGTAGAGCAAGCGATCGCTAATATTGATATTATTTTATTAGATCACTCCCACTGTGAACGCAAAGCCGCAGGAGTAGCATTAAATATGATGTTTCGTTATCCTTCTCATCATAAAATGGTTAGGGAATTAACAGCGATCGCTTGTGAAGAATTAGAACACTTTGAACTGGTCAACCAATGGCTAGAACGCCGTCAGATTAAACTTGCAGCCCTATCCGCACCCCCCTACGGTGCCGGCTTAAAATCTCAGGTTCGCGGCCAAGAACCCCACAGATTTTTAGATTCTTTACTCGTCACCGGTTTGATAGAAGCCCGTAGTCATGAACGTTTAGGACTTCTAGCTGCTAATTGTCCAGAACCAGAATTAGCTCAATTTTACCGCAGTTTAATGGCCTCAGAAGCCCGACATTTTGGCACATATTGGGTTTTAGCTGATACCTATTTTGAGCGAAAAATTGTCATGGACAGATTAGATGAATTAGCAGAGGTGGAAAGTCAATTATTATCAACTTTACACCCAGAACCGAGAATACATAGTTAGTCAATTTTTCCCGGAGTATGTATTAATAACCAAGATTGCAAATCGGCTAAACTATTAAAATCTAAAAGTGCTTCACTCAATTCTTCCAAAACAGATAATGGTAAACCAGAAATAGATTTTATCTTTCTTTGAGATATTTTACCAAACCGCTTTGTTAGTTGTCGAATCACCAAACCCATTGTCGCTTGTTGTATGCCTTGTTCTATGCCTTGTTCCAGACCTTGTTCTAGTCCTTCCTCCAGTCCTTCTTCTCTTCCCTCTTCCCTTCCTTCCTCTTTAATTTCTCGATAAACTCTAGTTTCTTTGAGCGTAATATCTAACATGGATTCTACCTCCCGACGACTCAATTTTTCAAACTTGTACACCATGATGGTCGTGATCATTTCTATAATAACTTGACTGGATGGTGTTACAATCTCCTCATGGGTTCTGTTTAATAAATACCTAGCTATGGCTGGAGCTTGACTTTCTTCCAGGGTAGTTAGTAACATTATACCTAACCCTAATGGTAATTTCTGAATATCTCCCAATTCATCTAAATATACTCGATGTACTTGGGGACTATTAAGAAATCCACGATGGGGATAAATATCATTTTGTTCTGTCTTGCGAGATGGATAAATAATTACTACTTGCCAATCACAGAATCTTTGACGATGACGATAAAAATATAGTGAGGTTTCGGCACATATTCTTTCATACAATTGTTCATCTTTCTGAAATTGTACCTCACAGAAATATACTATTCCTTGTCCATCAATTTCAGGTGGTAAAAATACACCATCAATTGTAAATGTCGGTTCTTTAACAGCTACAGAATCAAAACGATAAGATTCAGCATTAATCGGCGGATCTGTCAATAGTTCAAACAACAAAGATGGGTTTTGTTGAAAGAGTTTATAAAAGATTGAGTCTCTTCGCATAAATCATAATTATGATATTTACTTGTTGAACTTGCTCAGACTTTGCATCTTTGCTCCTTTGTGCCTTGGTGCAAAACATATTTATTGTAAAATAGAGAAAAAGCCCGGAGGTAAAATTACGGTTTACGCACGTCCCCTAGCTCGATTAATTGAACAACTGCAACGGCTCCCCGGAGTTGGTCCCAAAAGCGCCCAACGATTAGCTTTGCACATCTTAAAAAGACCAGAAGCAGAAGTAGAAGCTTTAGCTCAAGCACTTATTGACGCAAAAAAACAAGTGGGTTTGTGTCAAGTTTGTTTTCACCTGTCCGCAGACCCAGTATGTGAAATTTGTCGTCATCCTCAGCGAGATAATAGCACTATTTGTGTAGTCGCAGATTCTCGTGATCTGATTGCTTTAGAAAAAACCCGCGAATATAAAGGTAAATATCATGTTTTAGGTGGCGTAATTTCCCCCATGGATGGTATTGGTCCAGAACAGTTAACTATTCAAGCTTTAGTCAGACGGGTAAGCCAACAAAAACCCCAAGAGGTGATTTTAGCCATTAGTCCCAGTATCGAAGGGGAAACGACAACATTATACATAGCTCAATTACTGAAACCCTTTACTAAAGTAACTCGTATTGCCTTTGGTTTACCCGTAGGTGGTGATTTAGAATACGCTGATGAATTAACCCTAGCCAGAGCATTAGAAGGACGGAGAGAGTTAGATTGATTTTATTGATTTTTACGTACTTATACTGTCAATTCCGTGAATTTTTGTTAATTTCACTTGTTTAGATCAAGATTTTTTAGATACAATCCCCCTTGGTTACTTATTCTGATACCTGAAAATGTACAGATTGAAGCGAAATATCTTCAAAACTGCTGCTAATGATGGTATTTCCGAAAAATAATCTAATCTTACCAGGAAAAGCAATGATTGAAATTACACAACAGCCTCAAGAATTACAGGAACGGTTCAAAAAGTTCACAATCTTACATTCCAATGATATGCACGGTGACTTTTTGGCCGAGGCCAAAGGAGCAGAAGGTAATCTGATTGGTGGGTTAGCTCTGATTTCTGGATATCTCAATAAAGTACGTTCTGAAGAGAAAAATACACTATTTGTGATTTCCGGCGATATGGTTCAAGGATCAATGATTGATACTGAATATAAAGGGGTTTCAACCATAGAAATCATGAACTATCTTGCCCCTAACGTCGTCACTTTAGGAAATCATGAACTAGACTATGGACTGCCTCATTTACTTTTCCTAGAGAAGATGGCAAATTTCCCCATTGTCAACGCTAATCTTTATATCAAAAAATACAACAAACGCTTGATGAATCCTTATCTAATCCTCAATGTAGATGGATTTGATATTATGTTTATTGGCATTGTTACCGATGAGGTACTAAAATCCTTAAAACTGGATTCTAGTATTGGCACTTTTATCAATCTAGAAGATGCTGCCGCCGAAGTTGGTAAAATTTGTAATGCTTATAAAACAGAGGATATTGACTTAACAATTCTGCTTACCCATATTGGCTTTGAAGAAGATAAAAAACTAGCAGCAATGCTCGATCCAGTCTGGGGTGTGGATATGATCATTGGTGGACATTCTCACACTTTTTTGGAACAACCAGCTAAAGTTAATGATATTCTCATTACCCAAGCAGGTGTAGGTACAGATCAGATTGGACGTTTTGATATTGTAGTTGATGATGATACAAACAGTATTGTGGAATGGAAATGGCAACTGATTCCTGTAGATCATAATCTCGCTGAACCCGATCCAGAACTCACCAATTTTATTAACTCCTTTAAAGAGGAGGTAGATCGAAAATATAATCGTCTAATTGGTCGTTTAAATCGTAAACTTACCCATCCTAAACGGGAACAAGAAACAGATTTAGGTAACTTAATTACCGATATTTTTGCCCAACTAGAAGCAACCATAAATGTGGTTTTAATTGGTAGTGGTTCAATCCGAGGCACAGAATTAGGTCCTTTAGTAACCCTGGGTAATTTGAAAAAAGTTTATCCCTATGATGGTCCGCTTTATAAAATTAAAGTCAAAGGGGAGAAACTGCTCAAAATGTTTAATTATATTATGAGAGCAGAAAACCGAATTCCTGGTGAAAGTAATTATTTTCAGGTGAATAAAGGTATTCAAGCTGTTTACCATGAGGCTGAGAAAAAGCTAGAATCATTAACAATTAATGGAGAACCTGTACAACCTGAAACCCATTATATACTCTGTTTGCAAGAGTATCACTACAAAAATTCATTTCTCAGCCTCAATTTAACTAAGGAAGAATTGGTTGAATTAGGTGAGCCTAAAGTCGTAACCACATCTGCCCAAAATGTGCTTGAAGAGTATTTTGGTTCTCATCAACTTCTGGATAGTCAAATCGAAGGAAGACTGATTATTAAATAGGAAGTAGTCTATTGCAATCAGTAGTAAAACTACCGGGGGCGGGTTTTTCCGCCCTCAATAGCATTAAATCAGATGATTACTATATCTTTTTCAATCATTTAATTATTAGCAAGTCTCCGGTTAATTTCCTCTACCAAATCTGCTAAAGCTACTTCTATTTGTTCACCACTTTGTAGATCTTTTAATGATGATTTTCGCGCGGCTGCTTCCTCCCCACCAATAATTACACAAAATCTAATTCCTTGTTTATCTGCGGCTTGAAATTGTTTACCTAAAGGGCGTTTTTCAAAGTTAGTTACAACATTAATCCCCCCCTGACGTAATTGTTGTGATATTTGTAAATAAATAGGCATTAAATCCTCTTGCATATTCACTACCACTACCTGAGTTGGTGTCGCAGATAAAGTATTAAGAATACCCGCTTTTAACAAGCGACTAATTAACCGAGTTAAACCGATAGAAATACCCACACCAGGCATTTTTTCACCGATAAAAATTCCTACCAATTCTTCATATCTCCCACCAGAACAAATACTACCCAAAGCTTCATGGCCTAATAGAGTAGTTTCATAAACCGTGCCAGTATAGTAATTTAAACCACGGGCAATAGACAAGTCAATACAAAAACGTTTATCAGCAACTCCTAAATTTCTCACCCCATTAATTACAGTTTCTAATTCCGTTACCCCTAAATTAAATTGTGCTGCTTCGGGAATATTTTCGGCTAAATGTTTGAGTTTATCTAAAATATCATCAATACTGCCATCAATTTTAATAAACTCAATAATTTTCTCCGTTTGTTCGGAAGAAATACCTTCTTTTTCTAACTCTTGTTTAACCTTAACCTCGCCAATTTTTTCCAAATTATCAATAATACTAATACAGGTTTTAATTTGCTGTTCTGCAATTCCTACAGACTGAAAAAAACCTGTGAGGATTTTGCGGTTATTAATGCGAATAACAAAATCACCAATATTAATTTTTTCAAAGATTTCTGTAATAATTGCCGGCATTTGGGCATCATAAAGTAAACTGAGTTTACCACGGGCAACCACATCAATATCACATTGCCGAAACTGCCGAAAACGTCCATCTTTTGCCCGTTCTCCCCGGAATACCATATCCATTTGATAACGAGCAAAGGGAAAAGTCAATTCATTCAAATGACGCGCAATATAAGCAGCAAAAGGAACAGTTTGATCAAATTTTAAAGCTCTAGCTTCTGAACCAGTTTCTCCCGATTTATCCTTTTCTGCTTGGCGATTTGGTGGTAAAATCGGTTCAATACCATAAATAATATTATCACCTTGATTACCTTTAGCTTGCAACACTTCTAACCGTTCCACTGCTGGGGTTTCAATGGGTGTAAAACCATAACTTTCAAAAACCTTGCGAATAATATCTATTAAATATACTTCTAGTCGCTTTTCACTGGGTAGAAATTCAGGAAAACCACTGGGAGTAGAGAAGTTGATTTTGTCATTTTTAGTCATGTTCTTACCTTACTAAATGGGAAATTAACTAGAGTATTAGTATTTTACCTTTTTTTTCACAGGAGAGGAAAGTTT